>PWZC01000352.1 GCA_003567615.1 Gemmatimonadota bacterium
AGCGGGGTCCCCCAGGACCACCCCGGTGACTGTGGCCGTGACCAGCGGCCGGGAAACCATGAACTGCCCGAAGGACACCCCGTCCAGGGCCGCCCAGACCCCCAGTGCCAGCAGGAGGCCCCAGGTCAGCGGTTCCATCGACCCCCAACCGGGCCATCATGCACGGGCCTCACCGGAGGATGTCCTTCACGCTTGCGCGGGGCGAGGTGGGAAGGTCACGAGCCGAGACCTGAACCCCCTGGGCCTCCAACTCTCCGATCAGTTCGCGGTCCTTGTCGGTGAGGAAGAGGTAGGGGAGCGCCTCGACGCGCCCCGGCGCGTGATGGAGGCCGCCGAGATTCACTTCCTCGCCCTCCAGAAGCCGACCACGGGCCAAGCGTATCATGTGATCCAGATCCCGGGTCAGGACCACGACGCGCGCCTGGGACCCGCTCCACTCCTCGACCCGGAGGCGGGCAGCATCAACGGAAAGGAATTCGACCTCCACCCCGGGCGGAGCGCCGAGTGCCATCAGTTCGCATTCCCAGTCCGAGGCCACGAGCTCGTCATCCACCACCACGTAGACCGTAGGGCGGAGGCGCCCGCCCCAGCCCACGGTCACCTGTCCGTGGATGAGGCGCTCGTCAACGCGCAGTAGGGTGATCGCCATGGATTGCAGGAGAGGGAGGATAAGCCTGGATCGCGGAACGACCCTGAGACAGGAGACGGTCCACCAACTCATCAAGGGGTAGGGTCCGGTGAAACACGAAGTCCAGAAGCATGGGGAGGTTCACCCCGAAGAGGACCCTCCGCTGACCGGGGTCACGGCACGCAACCCGTGCCGCCAGGGCACAGCTTCCCGCCGGCAGATCCGTGAAGACCAGCGCCGGCCCCGTTCCCACGGCTGAGGCCACCCGTTCCATGAGGGCCTCGGGTCCGCAGCCCGTATTGGACACCGGGATCAGGGCTCCCTCCACTTCGCCTGCGATGCGGGCCACGGCGTCCACCAGCCCGTCCGCCAACCCGCCGTGGGTCAGCACCACACCCCGCACCGGGACGGGGCCTGCCTCCGATCCCGTCGAATCGACGCCGTCGGGCGGCTCCCCCCCGTTCCCGTGCATGGCAGATTCCCCTCCCATCACTCGTAATCTTCCTCAAGGTACTCCTGCCGAGGCAGGAGCGTGTTCTTCAGCTCCCGGTCGAACTCCGCCGCCGAATCGATTCCAGCGTATCGGAGGAGGGGGTTCATGGCCACCACCTCCGACATGACGGTGATGTTCTTCCCCGGGTTCAGGGGGATCATCACCTTGGGGAGGCGAACCCCGAGGATCTCCGCTTCGTCCCGGACGAGCCCCGTTCGGTCATATGTGCGACTGTCATCCCATTCCTCCAGCTGCACGACCACTTCGATGCGCTTCTGCTGGCGGGTGGCACGAATCCCGAAGAGGGCCTGGATGTCGATGATCCCGATCCCGCGAATCTCCATCCGGTGTCGCTGCATGGGATGCCCCTTTCCGATCACCACATCATTGCCTCGACGGGATGCGAGCACCACGTCGTCGGCCACCAGGCGATGACCTCGCTCGACCAGATCCAGAACGCATTCACTCTTTCCGATCCCACTCTGGCCCACAAAGAGAAGTCCCACACCATAGACGTCCGCAAGGGATCCATGGAGCGAGGTGGATGGAGCCAGGGCCACCTCCAGGTAGGCCTTGATCCGACCGTAGAACTCCTTGGTGGTGAGGTAGGACCGGAAGACGGGCTTTCCGTGCGCCCTGGCTGAAGCGAGGAGCTCCTCCGGGACTTCCTGCCCCTTGGTGACGAAGAGTGCGGGGAAGTCCTGCTTGAAGAGGGTATCCAGCCGATGTCGCCGAACCGCCGGCTCCAGGGAATTCAGATAGCGGAGCTCGGTCTCGCCGAGAACCTGCATCCGCCCGGCGGGAAAGCGGTCCACATATCCGGCAAGGGCAACACCGGGACTGGAGAGATCGGAATCATCGCACTGGCGCTCCAGATCCAACTCCGGCGTGAGGAGCTCAAGGGAGAGCGTCTCCCCCTTGAGCTCCTGGAGCCGGGATAGCGTCAAGACCGAGGGCATGTCAATCGGATCAGATCCCCGATTCCACCACGTCGGAGAGCTTGGGGCCGTGGTGATCAAGCGCCTGGGTTCGCCTCCGGCGCAAGATCCGGCTCAAACGCTCCAACATCTGGTCCAGGGCGCCCCGGAATTCCAACCCTTCACCCCGGGCGACGACGGGCTCACCTCCATCCAGGGTCAGAACGCCTTCTGCCCTCTTAAGATAGCGTTCTTCTTCAAAAACCACCTCTCCGGCCGAAAGGCGTTGGTCGAACCGGCTGAGGCGGGGCAGTTGCTCTTGGGCGCGGGTGAGAATGGCAGCGGGGACGTCACAGTGACGAGTCACGATCTGCACGCGCATGGAAACTCCCAGAAGAGGGGTGACAGGACCCCTGCAGGGAACCCTCGGGGCCCTGAATCAAGTTAAGGCCGCCGCGAGGTGGGGGCCACCACCGCCCGCATGGCCTCTTCCATCTCGTCGGCGGTACGGTCCCAACTGAAGGTGGCGGCGAACCGACATCCCTCCCGGCCCATCCGCTCCCTCTCCTCAGTATCGGCCAGGATCTCCTGGATTCGAGTCGCCAGGGCCTCCACGTTTCCGTGGGGAACGAGGAAGCCGGTCCGGCCATGGGCCACCGAATCCCTCAGACCCGGGGAATCGCTGGCGACGGTTGGGGTGCCCGAGGCGGCCGCCTCCAGATTCGAGATTCCCCAGCCCTCCTTGGGTGAGGTCAGACAGTGGACCCAGCTCCGCGCCAGGAGCTCCGCCTTTTCCGATTCCGAGACGAAACCCAGAAACCGCACCCGGTCCGGCGAAAGGTCGAGGCGACGGACCTCGCGCTCCAGCGCCGGGCGGTGATCTCCCTTTCCCGCCACCAGGAGCCGAGCCGGGATATCGCGCGCCTGCAGGACCCTCAGGGCCTGAAGGATCAGATCCACGCGCTTGTACCGCTTGAGCCGTCCCAGGTACAGGAGGGTGGGCTCGGGAAAGCGCCCCGCGCCACCCGCCGGCCCGAAGGCCGAGAGGTCGATCCCATTGGGGATGACGTGGAGGTCATGGGCATGGAGGCCTCGTCGCACCAGATCGTCCCGGGTGCTGGCCGAGACGGCGACCCCGGGCACCCCGCGGTAGACCCGGCCGATGGGTTTCTCCAGAAGCCAGGTCGGAAGGGCGACGGGGAGAGAGGCCTCCTGGAAGGCGGTGGCACCGAAGAGATGGTGGACCAGTAGCAGGAGGGGCGTGCGGGTCCAGCGAGGCGTGAACAAGGGTACCTTGTTCAGATCTTCGATCACCAGATCCCAGGATCCCGACGTGAGAAGACGGCGGGCTTCCCGGATGGCTGGCACCGGATAGGACAGTCGGGATCCCACGCGTCGGACCCGGATTCCGTCCAGGACGGTCTCTGAACCGGCTCCTGGCCATCCGCTGCTGAGCAGGGTGAGGTTCCACCCGCGATTTGCCAGGCGCCCAAAGGTTTCGTGGAGGTGAACCTCGGCGCCCCCCGCCTTCGGGTTCTCGCGGTCGAGCCAGTTGAGGAGGAGTACCCGGCCCCTATCGGCGCCATTCACCGGGTCCGCGGTTCGGCGCCCCGGGCTTCCCGCAACACTGCATCGAGGACTCCATTGACGAAGCGGGGCGATTGGGGCCCCCCGTACTGCCCGGCCAACCGAATCCCCTCCTGCAGGGCCACGAGAGGCGGAGTCTCCGAATCGAAGAGCATCTCGGAGGCGGCCAGCCGTAGCACACTCCGGTCCACCACGGCCAAGCGCTCAAGGCGCCAATTGTCCAGGGCCTCCCGGAGAGCCGCATCCACCTCCGGCAGGTGAGCTTCCAAGCAGCGGAGGTGTCGCTCGACCCGGGAGATCCGGGCGGGAGCCACACGCCTCATCCGGAGCGTCTCCTGGAACACGTCCATGAGTGACCCATCAGCCCCCCCGGCCTCCCAGCGGTAGACGACCTGCAGGGCCCATGAGCGAGATCGGGACCGATGAACCCGGGTCCTGGCCGACGTGACGGACTCTGACTTGTCGGCCCTACCTCCGTCAACGGGGTCATGGGCCGTACCCGACCGCTTCACGGCAGCTCCCGATAGAGGCTCGCCATCTCCAACGCGGCCTCCGCCGCTTCCCACCCCTTGTTGCCCGCCTTGCTTCCGGAGCGCTCCAGCGCCTGCTCCAGGGAGTCTGTGGTAAGGACACCGAAGCTCACCGGAAGGCGGCCTGTTCGATTCAGGGCTCCGATCCCGGCCGCGGCTTCGCCGGCCACCAGGTCGAAGTGGGGAGTGGCGCCGCGAATCACACAGCCCAGCGCCACGATCCCATCCACCAGTCCGGAGTCCGCCAGTCGAGCGCAGGCCCCGGGGAGCTCCCATGCGCCGGGGACCCGAACCACGTGGAGGTCGTCCCGATCGACCCCGTGCCGGACCAGACAATCCGTGGCTCCATTGAGGAGGGGCTCGGTGACCAGTTCGTTGAACCGGGCCACCACCAATCCGAAACGGAGTCCGGAGCCGTCCAGCATGCCTTCCCAGGTCTTCATCGCCCTTGTCCTCTTCCAGGTGCTCAGGTCAGGTGCCCCATCTTTCGGGCCTTCGTCTCAAGATAGTGCGAATTGTGTTCGCCAGGCGGGATCGTGAGGGGCTCGCGTCCGGTGATCTCGAGACCGTACCCCTCCAGACCGACGATCTTCTTCGGGTTGTTGGTCAGGATCCGGATCCTGCGGAGGCCCAGATCCAGGAGGATCTGAGCGCCGATCCCATAATCCCGGAGATCGGGCTTGAAGCCCAGGGACAGGTTCGCCTCCACCGTGTCCTGCCCCTGCTCCTGCAGCTCGTAGGCCTTGAGCTTGTTTCCAAGGCCCATCCCCCGTCCCTCCTGGCGAAGGTATACGATGGCACCCTGCCCTTCCTGGCTGATGCGGGCCATGGCCGCAGCCAGCTGCTCGCCACAATCGCACCTGAGCGAGCCGAAGACGTCTCCGGTGAGGCATTCGGAGTGCATGCGGACCAGCACATCGTCACGGCCCTCGATATCACCCTTGATGAGGGCCACATGCTCCCGGGAATCGATCTGGTTCTCGAATCCGATGAGGCGAAAATCTCCGAGTCGGGTAGGCATACGCACGTTGGCCACCCGACGCACCAGCCGCTCCTTGCTCAGGCGGTAGGCCACCAACTGTGCGACGGTGATGAAGCGCAGGTTGTGCTCCCGGGCAAAGGCCTCCAGTTGGGGACGCCGCGCCATGCTTCCGTCGGGATTCAGAATCTCGCAGATCACGCCGGCCGGAGCGAGGCCCGCCAGACGTGCCAGATCCACGGAGGCCTCGGTCTGTCCGACCCGCCGCAGAACCCCACCTGGCTGAGCCCGGAGGGGAAAGATGTGGCCGGGTCGCCGAAGGTCTCCGGGGCGCGAGTCGGGATCCACCAGTACGCGAATTGTGGTGGCACGATCCGATGCACTGATCCCGGTGGTCACCCCGAAGCGCCGATCTGCATCAACGGATACGGTGAAGTCGGTCCCGTGGGGATCCGTGTTCTGATCCGTCATGGCCGCGAGTTCCAGCGAATCGGCCCGGTCTCGGGTCAGGGTGGCGCAGATCAGTCCACGACCATGGATGGCCATGAAGTTCACCATCTCGGGCGTGATCGCCGAGGCTGCGCAGACCAGATCTCCTTCGTTCTCGCGGTCCTCGTCGTCGGCCACGATGATGATCTTCCCATCGCGGATATCCTGGATCGCGTCTTCTACGCGGTCGAACGGCATCAGTCGGTCCCTTGGGATTTGGAGGGTTTGGAGGCGAGAAGCCTACCCACGTACTTCCCGATCAGATCCCCTTCCACATTCACCCGTCCCCCTGGCGCAAGCTGCGCCAGATTCGTGTGGGCCCAGGTGTGGGGGATTATGGCCACCTCCAGGAGATCGGGCTCACGGAGGGCGTTCACCGTAAGGGAGATCCCGTTCAGGGCAACGGATCCATAGGGGATGGTGGCACGGTGGACCTCGATGGGAATCCGGAATTCGAGGAAGACGGTGTCCCCCTCCCGCCGTACCGACGTCAGTTCTCCCATCCCGTCCACATGGCCCTGCACCAGGTGCCCGTCCAGGCGAGCGCCCAACTGCATGGCCCGCTCCAGGTTCACCCGGGCACCAGCGGCGTAGCTTCCGGCGAGGGTCCGTCCTCGCGTAGAGGCCACCACCTCCACCGTGAAG
>PWZC01000445.1 GCA_003567615.1 Gemmatimonadota bacterium
GTTCCAGCGCTGCCACCCGTTCGGTGAGTTCCAGGCGGACGAAGTCCATGTCCACGTCCCGGTTGAACTCCACCTGGATCCCGGCGCGCCCCTCCTGGGTGGTGGAGGTGATCCGCTCCACTCCCCGTACCCGCTGGATGGCCGCCTCCACCGGGGCGGTGGCCTGGGCCTCCATGGTCTCCGGCGAAGCGCCGGGCCACTGGAGGGAGACACTGAGTTGGGGGAAGCTGGCGTCAGGGAGGAGTTCCAGGGGAAGGTTCCGCCAGGCGGCGATCCCCAGGAGGGCCAGGGAGAGATAGACCATGGCCACGGCTACGGGCCGACGGATGGCCAGGCGGATCATGGTGACCCCGTCCCAAGAGCCCTTCCACCCACTGGCCGGACGGTGGGAGCAGGCACGTTCCGGTCCGAATACACCTCGGCTACGTCCGGCGCCCGCAGATCCTCCAGCACCGAGAAGAGGACCGGAACCACGATGAGGGTGAGGAGGGTGGCCACCAGGAGTCCACCGATGACGGCAATGGCCAGGGGGGCCCGCAGATCGGCACCCCGGCCGATCCCCAGGGCCATGGGGAGGAGTCCCAACGCCGTGGTCACCGTGGTCATGACGATGGGACGGAAGCGGACCCGACCCGCCTCCACCACCGCCTCCCGGACCCTCAGCCCCCGCGCCCGACCCCGGACAATGAAGTCCACCTTCACAATTGAGTCGTTCACCACGATCCCCACCAGGATGACCATGCCGATGAGGGACATGGTGTTCAGCCCCTCCCCCGTCACCAGGAGAGCCAGGACGGCGCCAACCAGCGCCAGGGGCACGGCGGCCAGGATGGTGAAGGGGTGGACGAGGGATTCGAACTGTCCCGCCAGGATCATGAAGACCAGGACCAGCGCCAGGGCGAAGGCCAGCCCCAGGTCCCGGAACGACCGGCGCATCTCCTCGTTCTCACCGCCCACCTCCACCTGTAGCCCGGGGGGTGGGGAGCCGGCGGCCACCACCGCCTCCACCTGCTCAATGGCCCGTCCCAGTCCGCCGCCGGCCACATCCGCCAGGACGGTGACCACGCGACCCTGATCTTCCCGGCGGATCTGCGCCGGACCCAGGATCTCCTCGACCCGGATCAACTCCCGGAGGGGGATCCCGGCCACCTGCAGGCGCTCCAGCGTCGCCCGGTCGTGGCGGAGTTCATCCGGGAGCCGCACCATGACCCGCACCTTCCGGTCAAAGGTGATGAACTCTGTCGCCACCATCCCCCGCATCCCGTGCTCCACCCCGTCGGCTACATCCCGGGCCCGGAGGCCGAAGCGGGAGGCCTCGTCCCGGAGAATCTCCACGGCCAGTTGGGGATGGCCCCGTTCCGTCCCCACCCGGAGGTTGGTGAGGCGGTCCGCACCGGCCAGGCGCTCCACCAGCTCCTCGGCGTGGTCCATGGCCCGCTCCAGATCTGGTCCCCGGATGCGGACGGCGATGGCGGCCTCCCCACCCCCCAGGAGTTGCCCCAGGGCGGTGGCCTGGCCGGTGCGGAGGGTCACATTCCCCCCGCCCGCGGATGCGGCCAGGGGACCGCGCAGCCGCGCCAGGACCGGCTCCGTGGGCGCCCCGTCCCGGAGGCGGACCTGGAATTCGGCGGTGTGGAGCCCCGACGGATCTTCGGAGGAGGCCAGGCGCCGGGAATCCCTCCCCACATGGGCGAACACCGCCGCCACATCGGGATCGCCCAGGAGGAGCGCCTCCACCTCCCGGGCCACCTCGTCGGTCCGGTCCAGCGCCGTGCCCTCGGCCAGCTCCACCTGCACCTCGAAGGCACCCTGGTCCACCGGCGGAAGGAGGTCCCGGTCCAGCGTCAGGGCCACCACCAGGGTCACCACCAGCGCCGTCCCGGCCAGCCCCAGCACCAGGGGGCGGCGGTCCAGCGACCACTCCAGCGCTCCATGGTAGTAGCCGGCGACCCGCTGGAATCCCGCATCGAAGGCCCCCAGAGGGCGTCCGAAGAGGAAGCGACCCACGCGGCGGAGTCCGCTCCACCAGAAGGCCAGGAGCTGACGAACAACCCCGGGAGGCCTCCCCGACGAGGGGGAGTGGAACCGGGCGGCCCACGCCGGAAGGAGAGTGAGGGCCACCAGGAGCGAGGCTAGAAGGGAGAAAGCCACCGTGAGGGACAGATCGCGGAATAGCTCCCCGGCCACCCCTTCCACATAGATGATGGGGAGAAAGACGGCGATGGTGGTGAGGGTGGAGGCGGTGATGGCTCCCGCCACCTCGCCTGCGCCCCGGGCCGATGCCTCCATGGGATCCTCCCCCACTGGGGCGATCTCCCCTTCCCGCCCGTGCCGGAAGATGTTCTCGAGGACGATGATGGAGTTGTCTACCAGCATCCCCACACCCAGGGCGAGGCCGCCGAGGCTCATGATGTTCAACGAGACCCCTGCCACCCCCATGAGGATGAAGGTGCCCACCACCGAGATGGGGATGGCCAGAGCCACCGCCACCGGATAGCGGGGCTCCCGGAGGAAGAGGAAGAGGACCAGGAAGGCCAGCGCTCCCCCCAGGACCAGGGCCGAAACCACGTTGTCGATGGAGTCGGCGATGAAGCCGGCCTGGGAGTGGGCCACCTCCAGCGTGACCTGGGGAAACTCCGCCCGCAGGAGTTCCAGGACCTCGTCCACCAACCGCGCCACCTGCACCGTGTTGGCCGCCGACTCCTTGAAGAGGAGGAGCCCCACTGCCTCCCGTCCGCCGTAGCGGGCCAGGGATTCCCGGTCGGCAAACCCGTCTGTGACCCGGGCCACGTCCCGGAGGTGCACCACCCGACTCCCGTCGCCCCCGGAAACGGGGGCACGCCCCACCACCACATCGGGGATCTCCGCCACGCTCCGGAACTCCCCCAGGGTACGCAGGGGGAAGCGGGACCGCCCCTCCAGGATCGTCCCCCCGGCGGCCTGATGGTTGGCCGCGGCCAGAGCTTCGCTCACCTGGGCAATGGAGATGCCCAACGCCTCAAGGCGCTCCGGATCCACCTCCACCAGGATCTCCCGCTCGAGCCCACCGGTCACCGCCGCCTGGGCCACGCCGTCCAGTTGCTCCAGGCGGCGACGCAGGACGTTCTCGGCCAGTTCCCGGAGCTCCCACAGGTCGTCACCGGCCACCGAGATGACCATGATGGGCTCGGAGTCGGGATCGACCCGGAGGATCTGGGGACGACCGGCCATCTCAGGCAACTCGCCCCGGACGTTGTCCAGTCTCTCCCGGGTGTTGAGCATGGCGAAATCCATGTCCGTGCCCCAGGCGAATCGGAGGTTCACCAGGCTCACCCCGTCCCGGGAGGTGGAGGTGACGGATTCCACGCCTGGCACAGAGGCCACCTGCCGCTCGATGGGCTCGGTGATCTGGCGCTCCATCTCCGACGGAGCCACCTCGGGGTAGGAGGTCACCACCACCAGCCGGGGATAGCTCACGTCGGGGAGCAGGTCCACCGGGAGGCGGCTGAAGGAAATGACCCCCAGGAGGATGACGGCGAGGAAGAACATGGCCACCGCAACGGGCCGCCGGACGGCGAGCCGGGAGAGGGACATGATCTACCTCCCGTCGTCGACCGGGCCCACCAGGAGGGGCGCGTCCAGAAGCGCCTCCAGCTCCCGACGACCCCGCTCCACCGAATACCGTGCCGCCAGGGCCTGACGCCGGGACTCCGCTGCCCGCCCCTGGGCCTCCCGGAGCTCAAGGTACGAGAGGCGCCCCAGACGGTATGCCTCCCGGGCCAGTTCCACCTGCTCCTCGGCCAGGGCGGTGCGCCGTTCCTGGGTTCGGAGGGTGCGGGCGGCACCCCGGAGTTCCCGCACCAGGGTGCGAATCTCCCGCTCCACCTCGGCTCGCACCTCCCGAAGGGCATCGTCCCGGTTGCGGAGATCCACCTCGCCTCGCCGCTGCTCGGTCCGGCGATTGAAGTAGAGCCCCACATCTGGCAAGCGGATGGAGAGGCTGAAGGCCCGATCCCAGCCGGCGTCGGGCCGGAGGTCGAAGAAGGCGTCGCCTCCCTGTACGAAGCCCTGTCGGGTGGTCCCGGCGGAGAGGGTCAGGGTGGGAAGCCACCGGGCCCGGTTGCGGGAGAGGGTACCGGCCGCGGCCCGCCGCTGGGCCTCCGCTTGGCGGATCCGGGGGCTGGCCTCCCGGCCGGAGCGGACCAGGGACTCCTCATCCAGTGTCTCGGCATCCATGGCGCGGAGTGGCTCGGGCTCCACCTGGAATTCTCCCAGCTCCGGATCGCCCATGAGGGTCTGGAGGGACAGGCGGGCGCTCTCCAGTTCGGTCCGACTCCGCTCCAGCGCATCTTCCTGCTCCGCCACCTCCAACTCCATGGAGACCAGGTCGATCCGGTCCCGGCGGGCCAGGGCGTAGAGTCGCCGGGCCAGATCCCGATTCTCCCGCGCCACCTGGAGGAGCTCTTCCTCCAGCTCCAGGGCCTGAGCCCGCTCCTGAACGTCCAGGAAGGCAGTGGCGACCTGAGCGTGGAGTTCCCTTCCCTGCGCCGTCGCCCCAGCCTCCCGGATGAGGGCCATCTCTTCCAGGCCCCGGAACTGGAAGAACTCCGCCAGATCCACCGTCACGAAGAGGCCCAGCCGCTGCTGGGTGCGGGAGGTGTGGATGGTGCCGGGGTCTTCCCGTTCCGTCACCTCGCCGAAGAACCCCTCTGCCACCCGCTGGCGGTTCCAGGCCATGGAGGTGGTGAGCAGGTCGACCTGAGGCTGGGGGAGCACCGAGAGCCACAGCTCGCGACGATCCAGGGCGCTGAGTTCCATCTCCCGGAGCGTCTGCCGGTAGCCCGGGTTCTGGGCCAGGGCTCGTGCCACTGCATCATCCAGAGTGAGGCGGACAGGCTCCTGGCTCGACCCTGGTTCCGGCCCGGAGACCGGTACCTGACCCACGCCCGGAAGGGGGCAGGCCACCAGGAGGAGGGAAGCCAGCAGAACGGTGCGGACCTTCACGGACGTTCCCTCGGATCCCCATCCAAATGGATCCGGGTCTGGTGAGCCAGGTAATGGTGCCCGTCCACCAACACCACCTCCCCCGGTTCCAAAAGGCTCGTCGTCTCGCTGGCCACGATTTCCACGTGGGTCTCATTCCGGAACCCGGTGGTCACGTACCGCCACTCGGCCTCCCCCTCACCCTGGTCGTTCAGCCCCGAGGCCATGAACACCACCTCCCTGCGATCCCGCTCCACCACGGCGGACCGCGGCACCAGGATCCGGTCCAGGTAGGGCCGGGCATCGACGGCGACCCGGGCGTACATCCCCGGGCGAATCCGGTGGTCGGGATTCGGGAGGCTGAGAGTCACCCGGGCGCTGCGGGTCTCCGGATCGACCAGGGGGTTCACGGACCGGACCACCCCCTCAAAGGTCTCTCCTGGGAAGGCAGCGAAGCTCACAGAGGCACGCCGCCCGGGCTCCAGGAGGGCCACCTCCGACTCCAGGGCGTTCACCTCCACCCGGATGGGATCCAGCTCTACCAGGGTCAGCACCTCGTCCCCGGTGGATAGGTAGGCACCCTCTACCGCCTGAAGATCTGCCACCCGACCCGGGAAGGGAGCCCGGATCCGGGTCCATTCCACCTGCATCCGGGCCTGCTCCATGTTCACTTCGGCCTGATTGAGCCCGCTGGAGGCGCGAACGATCCGCTCCCGCTCCCGCCGCCCCTCCTCATCGAGCAGATTCTCGACTCCCGAGAAGAGCATGCGTTCCTCGAACTCCACCTGCGCCGACAGGAGCTCGGATTCAGCCCGGGCCTGGTCCATGGCCACCTCGGAGGTGTCGAGCTGGACCAGGAGGGTGCCCCCGTCCACCAGGTCATTCTCCTGGACCCGGACGTCCTCCACCAACCCGGAGGTGCGGGTCGCCACCCGGCTCATGCGGTTCGCCACCGCCTGCCCTGACGTGGCCACGCGAACCCAAAGGGTGTCCCGGACCACGAGCTCTCCCCGCACCACCTGGGCTCCGGCAAACTGAAGGGCGCCCTCCGCCGTCACACCCTCCGTGTCGGGGAGCTCGGCGCGCTGCGTCCCGCCGTCGGGCTCGGCCGTGATGAGACGCCAGCCCACACCGGCCCCCAACCCCACAAGAATGAGGAGAACAGTGAGAAGACTGAGGACACTGCGGGAAAGGGCCATGAACCCTCCATGGTATCCGTGGGCGAATCTTCTGATTCATCAAACCACGGAATGAGGAAAA
>PWZC01000360.1 GCA_003567615.1 Gemmatimonadota bacterium
CGCTGCTGCTGCAATCCCAGCAGCAGGCCATCGTCCCGGAACTCGCGCATGAACTCCCGAAGGGCGGCCTGGTCGGTGTCCCGGAACTCCTGCATGAGTTCCATGAGGGCGGCTCGCTCGGTGCGTAGCCTCTCCATGGCCTCCCGGAGCTCCTGGGGAACGGTGGCGGTCTCCTGAGACGGAGGAGGCGTGTCCTGGGCGAGCAGGGCCGTCGGAACCGTCAGGCCCGTGGCCACGGCCAGCGCCAGGCCCGGAAGGATCAGGGATCGAGCCCTCCGCCGATGGCCGGTACCGGGGCGCGGGCTTCGTGCGGGGGTGCTTCCGGTAGCGTGCCGGTCCGGGACTGGAAGGAACGTAGCCATCTGTCTCTCTCCTGGTTCAGTGGTGCCGTGGGTCAGGTCCGGGGTCATGGCCCCGGGGCTGGTGTGGGTCGAGCGGCTGGATGGGCGGGAGTGAACGGCGCGTCCCCCTCCCGTCATAGACTGGGATGTCCACGGCCGGGAAAAGGGTTGCCCGGACCCCCCATCCGACCTGCGGGTAGCCGTGCGGTCGGAGATGGTTCATTCGCTCGTCTACCTACGACTCCCCACCCCACCGCTGCAATGGATTCCCACATCCGAGTCCGGGGCGCCCGGCAGCACAATCTGAAGGGGTTCGACCTGGACCTGCCCCGCCGGGCGGTCACGGTCATCACCGGTCCATCCGGGTCGGGAAAGTCATCGCTGGCGCTCGATACCATCTTCGCCGAGGGACAGCGTCGCTACGTGGAATCCCTGTCGGCATACGCAAAGCAGTTCCTGGAGCGGATGGAGAAGCCCGATGTGGACGCGGTGGAAGGGCTCTCGCCCTCGGTGGCCATCGAGCAGAAGAACCCCACCAAGACCAGCCGCTCCACGGTGGGGACCTCCACCGAGGTCCATGATCTGCTCAGGCTCCTCTACGCCCGGGTGGGCCGTACCCACTGCCCCGAGTGCGATGGATGGGTGAAGCCCGACACGGTGTCGGGTGCGGTGGACCGGGTCCTGGCCCTTCCCGAGGGGACCCGGTTCATGGTGGCCTTTCCCCTCCCGCGCAGCGCCCGTACCTCCCATGAACCCTTGGTTCGGAACCTCCGGACCCTGGGCTTCGTCCGGATCCTGGCCGATGGAAGCCAGGTGGACCTGGGCCGGGAAGGAGCCGAGGATCCCGAGGTCCTGGGGGTGGATCTCGGCGAAGCGGAGTCGCTCCTGGTGATCGTGGATCGCCTGAAGGTGGATGCCGGGGCAGCGGACCGCCTTGCCGACTCGATGGGGACGGCATTCCGGGAGGGCGAGGGCGAGGCCCGCATCCTGGTGCCGGCGGTGGAGGCGGAACGGGTGGGGATTCCCGAGACGGTCTCCTTCACCGAGCGATTTCGCTGCCCCTCTCACCCCCAGATCGACTTTCCCGAGCCCACCCCCCAGCTCTTCAGCTTCAACTCGCCCTACGGTTCATGCCCAACCTGCACCGGCTTCGGTGCGACCCTGGAGTACGACCTGGATCTCATCGTCCCGAACCCCTCCCTCTCCCTGGTGGAAGGGGCGGTGGATCCCTGGACCAAGCCCCGCTACGGGAAGCGCCGGGAGGCGCTGGTGGCCTACGCCCACCGGATGGAGGTCTCGCCCGACGGCCCCTGGGACGAATTGCCCGAGGACTTCCGCCATGCCGTCATCCACGGGGCCGCTTCCGGGAAGGGTCGCCTCACCGACCGGGAGTTCGGCGGCGTCCTTCCCTTCTTCCGCTCGCTGGAGAAGAAGAAGTACAAGCAGTACATCCGGGTCTTTCTCCGGAAGTACCAGACACCCCGGACCTGCACCGAATGCGGGGGGAGCCGGCTCCGACGGGAGGCCCTGAATGTCCGGGGGGACGACCGGACGCTGGCCGAGCTGGGGACCCTGCCCCTGGACCGACTCCGGCGCTGGACCCGTGAACTCGCACTCACGGGATCGGAGGGGGAGATCGCGGCCACCATCCTCGTGGAGCTCCGGAATCGGGTGGATTTCCTGGTGGAGGTGGGGCTGGGCTACCTGAGTCTCTCCCGCCAGACCCGGACGCTCTCCGGGGGAGAGGCGCAGCGCATCAACCTGGCCAACTCCCTGGGGTCGCGGCTGGTGGACACCATCTACGTCCTGGACGAGCCCTCCATCGGACTTCATCCCACGGACACCGAAGCCCTTCTCGGCCTTCTCCGCCGTCTGGCCGACGCTGGAAACACCGTCCTGGTGGTGGAGCACGACTCCCTGGCCATCCGGGCGGCGGACCATGTGGTGGAGTTGGGACCGGCCTCCGGTGAGCGGGGCGGTGAGGTGGTCTTCCAGGGCACCCCCCGGGATCTGGAGGATGCCTCCACCGTCACCGGTGATTACCTCTCGGGTCGGACCGCCGTAGAGGTGCCCAAGGAGCGCCGCCGGCTCGACCGGGGATGGCTCCGGCTTCGGGGTGGGGCGCTCCACAACGTCCAGGACGCAGAGGTGGAGATCCCGTTGCGGGCCTTCACCGTGGTCACGGGGGTCTCGGGGTCCGGGAAGTCGACCCTGGTCCACGACATCCTCTACCGGGCCCTGGAACGGGAACTGGGCGACGGAGGCACCTCCGCCAAGGAGCATCTGGGAGAAGAGGTGGGTCGATACGACACGCTGGAGGGGGTGGGGGGGCTGGACGAGGTGGCGCTGGTGGACCAGAGCCCCATCGGTCGGACCCCACGTTCCAACCCCGTGACCTATATCAAGGCCTGGGGCGAGATCCGGCGCATCTTCGCCTCCCAGCCCCTGGCCCGTCAGCGGGGCTTCGAGCCCGGCCACTTCTCCTTCAACGTGAAGGGCGGGCGGTGCGAGGCGTGCAAGGGGGCTGGGCACGTGGAGGTCGAGATGGTCTTCATGGCCGATGTCTACGTACCCTGTGAGATCTGCGACGCTCGCCGGTTCAAGCCGGAGGTGCTGGAGGTGAAGGTCCGGGGCCTCTCCATCGCCGATGTCCTGCAGTTGACGGTGGACGAGGCGATCCGCTTCTTCGTCCGGGAGGATCGTCTCGGTGAGACCCTCTGGCACCTGCAGCAGGTGGGTCTCGGCTACCTGCGGCTGGGTCAGGCCGCCACCACCCTCTCCGGGGGAGAGGCGCAGCGTCTCAAGATCGCCCGGGAGTTGGCCGGTGCCTCCGGCAAGCGTGGGCGGGTCCTGTACCTTCTGGACGAGCCCACCACCGGCCTGTCGGGATCCGACGTGATCCGGCTTCTCCAGGTGCTGGATCGCCTTGTGGAGGCGGGCAATACCGTTCTGGTCATCGAACACAACCTGGATCTCATCAAACGGGCCGATTGGGTCGTGGACATGGGACCCGGTCCGGGCGCCCGGGGGGGACGGGTGGTCATCACCGGGCGTCCGGAAGAGGTGGCAGCCCACGAAGAGAGCGTGACCGGGCAGTTCCTCGGACCCCTCCTCGCACCCCCATCCGGTGACGGTGCAGAGTTGCCGCAAAGCCTCGCAAACCGTTAGTTTGAGGGCTGTATCGCAGGTTCCGGAACCCGCTCCAACCTGCGCCTCCGGCCGTGGATTGACTCCCCACACACCACGGCCGCCCCTCCCCGACACAGACCCGGGCTGATCCATGGAATCGGAC
Organism: Gemmatimonadota bacterium; assembly: GCA_003567615.1. Classification (GTDB taxonomy): domain Bacteria; phylum Gemmatimonadota; class Gemmatimonadetes; order Longimicrobiales; family Gaopeijiaceae; genus PWLA01. The sequence continues at coordinate 3,634 of PWZC01000360.1, forward strand.
AACGGCATGGAAGCCGAGAACGGACAGGAGAACGGCCAGGAAATCGGCCAACGCGTGCTCTCCCGCCTCCTCGAAGACGAGATGCGGGAATCGTTCATCGACTATTCCATGAGCGTCATCGTGCAGCGGGCCCTACCCGACGTCCGGGATGGCCTGAAGCCGGTGCACCGCAGGATTCTCTACGCCATGAACGGGCTCGGGTTGTCGCCCGGCCGAGCCTACAAGAAGAGTGCGTCGGTGGTGGGTGAGGTGCTGGGGAAGTACCACCCCCACGGCGACTCGGCGGTCTACGATTCCATGGTGCGGATGGTGCAGGACTTCTCTCTCCGCTACCCCCTGGTGGACGGGCAGGGCAACTTCGGTTCCATCGACGGCGATTCGGCGGCAGCCTACCGGTATACGGAGGCGCGTCTCACCCCCATCGCCATGGAGATGCTGGCCGACATCGAGAAGGAGACGGTGGCCTTCTCGCCCAACTTCGACGGCCGCATCGACGAGCCCACCGTCCTCCCCGGCCGCTTCCCCAACCTGTTGGTGAACGGTTCTTCCGGGATCGCCGTGGGGATGGCCACCAACATCCCGCCCCACAACCTCCGGGAGGTGGTGGCGGCGCTGGACGCCCTCATCGACCGCCCGGATCTTCCCCAGGAGGAGCTGGAGGCCCTGGTGACGGGCCCCGACTTCCCCACCGGTGGCTACATCTGCGGTCGGGATGGGATCCGGGACGCCTATCGCACCGGTCGGGGTCGCATCGTCATGCGGGCCACCGCCGAGTTCGAGGAGATGGATACGGGGCGGGAGCGGATCGTGATCCGCGAGATCCCCTTCATGGTGAACAAGACCCGCCTCATCGAGCAGATCGCCCAGCTCGTTCGGGACAAGCGGGTCACCGACATCTCCGTTCTCCGGGACGAGTCGGACCGTGAAGGAATGCGGATCGTGGTGGAGCTGAAGCGGGACGCCATTCCCCACATCGTGCTGAACCAGCTCTACAAGCACACCCAGATGCAGTCCACCTTCGGGACCATCCTCCTGGCTCTGGTGGATGGGGTTCCCCGGGTCATGAGCCTGCGGGAGATGCTCCTGCACTTCCTGGATCACCGCCATGAGGTGGTGGTCCGGCGCAGCGAGTTCGATCTGCGTAAGGCCAAGGCCCGGGAGCACATCCTGGAGGGGCTCAAGATCGCCGTCGACAACATCGACGAGGTGATCAAGATCATCCGGGGCTCCCAGGACACCCCCAGCGCCTCCAGTCGGCTGCAGGAGCGTTTCGGACTCTCCGAAGTCCAGGCCGAGGCCATCCTCAACATGCGCCTGGCCCGTCTTACCGGGCTGGAGATGGAGAAGCTCGAAGCGGAGTTGGCCGAGGTCCGGGCACGGATTGCCGAACTGGAGGAGCTTCTGGGGGACCGGGACGCCCGCATGGAGGTGATCCGGGACGAGCTGATGGAGATGGCGGACAAGTACGGCGACGAGCGCCGCACCGATATCGTCGGGGAACGCTCGGACCTGGAGATGGAGGATCTCATCGCCGACGAGGAGATGGTGATCACCATGAGCCGCCAGGGCTACGTGAAGCGGATCCCGGCAGACACCTATCGGGCCCAGCGGCGCGGGGGCCGCGGCCTCCGGGGGATGGGCACCAAGGACGAGGACTGGGTCGAGCACCTCTTCCTGGCATCTGCTCACGACGTCCTCATGATCTTCACCCGGGATGGTCAGTGCCACTGGCTCAAGGTGTGGCAGATTCCGCAGGGCGGGCGGACGTCGCGGGGGAAACCCATCGTGAATCTCCTGGAGATCGGATCCGACGCCCGGATCGCCTCGGTGGTCCCGGTTCGCGAGTTTTCCGAAGACCGCTACCTCCTCTTTGCAACCCGCCAGGGGAAGGTGAAGAAGTCGACGCTCTCCGACTACCGGAACATGCGCTCCGTGGGGCTCAACGCCATCAACATCCGGGAGGGTGACGAACTCATCGACGTCAAGATCACCGAGGGCGATCGCGAGGTCATCCTGGCTACCCGCGAAGGGATGGCCATCCGCTTCAACGAGGACGATGTCCGGGTCATGGGGCGGGTCTCCGAGGGAGTCCGGGGCGTGGCGCTCGGCGGCGGCGACGAGGTGGTGGGGATGGTGGTGGTGCGGGACGACTCGGACCTCCTCGTGGTGACCCGGGGAGGGATGGGGAAGCGCACGGCCGTCACCGACTACCGGTTGCAGGGTCGGGGAGGGAAGGGAGTCATCAACATCCGTCTCTCGGAGAAGACCGGCGGGGTGGTCACCATCAAGTCCGTACTCCCCGCCGATGAGGTCATGCTCATCACCCGTTCCGGTGTGGTGAACCGCCAGGCCGTTCAGGAGGTCCGGGTCATCGGCCGCGCCACCCAGGGCGTCCGACTGGTGAATCTGGACGACGGCGACGAGATCGTGGACGTGGCGCGGGTCATCCCCGACGACGCCGACGAGGAGCTGGAGGCGGAGGTCGCAGCAGGAGACCCACGGGAGCGGGTGGTCGAAGCGGAAGGGGAAGACGCGTGAG
>PWZC01000121.1 GCA_003567615.1 Gemmatimonadota bacterium
GGCTGGGCGAACCACCTGGGTGTGTCCCGGCTCGCCATGACGGTGGCCGGCGAGAACATCGCCACCCTGTGGCGGCCTGACTCCGAGAGCTTCGGGCACCGCTCGCTGGACTCGGAGCGCACCCGGCAGACCGGAGGCGACACCCCGGGGCTGAACGCCTTCAATCAGGAGCGCTGGCCCCTCGGGCGGCGCGTCACCGTCACCGCGCGGGTGACCTTCTGATGCGGGCCCGCGGATGCTGTGCCCGCTCGGGTCGATTCGCCGGGACCCCCTCTCCCCAGCGCAAGGAATCTTCACTCATGGACACGGACCTGGTGACCCGGTCGGGGGCCGGGCGCGTTGCCCGCCGACTCGCCCTCATCCCCCTTCTGTCCCTCGCCGCCTGCGACATGGACCTCCTGTCGGTGGAGACACCGGGACAGGTGGCCGCCGACGACCTCCGGAACCCCGCCCTGGTGAACCTCCTGGTGGACAGCGCCATCTCCGACTTGGAGTGCGCCTGGAATCAGTATGTGGCCGGCTCCGCGGCGCTCTCCGACGAGTACATCGCCAGTTCCGGGAACCTGGCCCTTCGGGACTGGACGACCCGCCGGACCCTGTCCAGCGACGTCTCCTTTGGGCAGGGCGGGTGTGGAGGCGCGGTCTTCCCCATGTACACCCCTCTCCACACGGCTCGCTTCCAGACGGCCAACATCTTCTCGAAGCTGGCGTCTCCGGAGTTTGCCGAGATCCCGAATCGGGTCTCGCTCCAGGCCACCATGCGGGCCTATGGGGGATTCGCCCTGACGGCGCTGGGCGAAGGCTTCTGTGAGATGACCGTCCCCACCGAAGAGGGGGTTCCCGGTCCCCTCCTGCAGCCGAACCAGGTGCTGGAGGCGGCGGAACGCCACTTCACCGAGGCCATCGAGTTGGCCCAGCAGGCAGGTAACGACGATATCCGGAACATGGCTCTGGTGGGACGGGCCCGGGTGCGGCTGAACCTGGGGAACTTCTCCGGTGTGGTGACCGATGCCGCCCAGGTGCAGGCCGGGTACCGTAAGGTGGCCACCCGCGACGGCTCCGCCGGCCGCCGGGTCAACTACAACTTTGAACGCTTCAGCGCCCCGGACGGCTTTCGCCAGAACGCTTCGGTGGCCCCCAACTTTCGCGAACTCACCATCGCCGCCGACGGGCGTCCCACCGAAGGCGCCGGCGTTCCGGATCCCCGGGTGGGGGTCGTCTTCGCCAACCGCAACGGAACGGACGGGGTGACACCCCACTTCGTCAATACCAAACACACCTCCCAGAGCGCCCCGGTGGTCATCGCGTCCCACCGGGAGGCGCAGCTCTTCCTGGCGGAGGCGCAGATCCGCGACGGCGCCGTAGAGCAGGGGGTGGGACTCCTGAACGCTCGGAGGGCCGAGCTGGGCCTCCCGGAGATCACCTACACGCCATCCCAGTCGGAAGCCGTGGCCCTGGTCCTTGAGGAGCGGCGCCGGGAATTCTTCGTGGAGGGAGGGCACCGCTTCAACGACATGCTCCGCTTCCGGGGCACGGCCCATGAGATTCCCTTCCTGGGCGAACCCGGTTCCATCCACCCCGACGGCGTGGACCACACGGGATACACCTACGGCGACATGACCTGCTTCCCGCTCCCGGACGTGGAGCGGGCGGGCAATCCCAATCTCTGACGGAGCCCCTTCCATGTCCCGACGTCTCCAACGCCCGGGCACCGGACCCGCCCTCCGGGCCCCGGGCATCCTGCTCCTGACCGTGCTTCTCCTGGCCCACGGCACCCCGACCGCGGCGCAGGAGGTGGATGTCCAGGCGGTGCGTACCCTCATCCATGAGTTGATCCGGGACGAGGGACTCCCCTCGGCGGCCGTCTCCGTGGCTCGCGGCGGTGAGATTCTCTGGGAGGAGGGGTTCGGTTGGGCCGATCGGGAACGGCAGATCCGGGCCACACCGCACACCCCCTATTCCCTGGCCAGCATCAGTAAACCCATCACCGCCACGGCCATCCTGATCCTGAGTGAGAGGGGTGAACTGCAGCTGGATGGGCCGGCCAATGCATACCTTCCACCTGCGGGGCGGATACGGAGCTACGAGGGGGACGCCGACGCAGTGACGGTCCGGCACCTTCTCAGCCACACCGGCGGACTTCCCCTGCACTACCAGTTCTTCTATCGGGGGGAGGGCGACGGTCCTCCCCCCATCGACACCTCCATCCACCGGTACGGGGCCGCGCTGCACCGGCCCGGCGAGCGGTATGTGTATTCGAATATCGGGTACGGGGTCCTGAATCGCATCGTGGAGCGGGTGTCCGGTCGCAGCTTCGCGGACTTCTCCCAGACCGAGATCTTCGCTCCCCTCGGGATGCACCGATCTTCCCTGGACATCCGCCCCGGGCTCGAACCCCACGCCGCAGCCAGGTACGGGACCGAGCAGGAGTGGATCCCCTTCTACGACTTCGATCATCCGGGAGCGTCGGCCCACTGGGCCAGCGCTCACGACCTGGTCCGCTTCGGACTGGCCCACGGCGGGTGGCCGCTGGACGATCAGCGTGCGATCCTGGAGGACGAGGCTCGCCTTGCCATGCGGCGACTGGAGACCCCGCCCGGGTCCCCGCGGGGCTACGGCCTCGGGTGGATCGTGGCCGAAGATCATGGCGGGCATCGTCAATTCGGCCACAGCGGAGGGATGCCTGGGGTGAGCACACAGCTCCAGATCTACCCCGACGCCGAGGTGGTGATCGCCGTGGTGACCAATGGGTCACCGGGCCGGGCGGGGGTTATCGCCAACGCCGTGGCGGAAGCGTTCATCCCGGGGTTCGAGGTGCCGGACTCCCCCTCCACCGCCCAGTCCGAGCCCTTCGCCCCGCCGCCGGCATTGATCGGTAGTTGGGAGGGGAGGATCGAAACCTGGGACCGGCAGATCCCCGTGACCATGGAGGTCCATCCGGACGGAGCCACCCACATCCGCCTGGGGGATGGACTCACCAGCCTGGTGAATCGGCCCCAGTTGGACGACGGAGTGCTCCGTGGCGAGTTCCTGGGAACGCTCCCCACCCCGGACATGGCGATCCGCCCCCACACCCTCCTCCTGGACCTCGCCTTCAGCGGAGAAGATCTCAGGGGATCGGTGACGGCCCGTTCCACCACCAACCCCATCCACTTCGCCCTCTCGTCGCACCTGGAGTTGAGGAGGGTCCAGGCCGGGTCACGCTGATCAGAACCTCCACCCCAGGAGATTCCAGGTGTGGAGCGACCAGGCCATGAGCCCGCTCACCGCCACCATGGCTCCGATCCTCCAACGGATCCATCCCCCCTCCTCGCCGCGTCGGAGCGCCAGGACCCACCAGACGGCGGCCGCCGCGGCCAGGAGCGAGGCGACCACGGGAAGGGCGAGGACGGCACGGAGGCCGGTGAAGGGGCTGGAAAGGATGGCCCAGGGATCCGACAGGAGAACCACGGCGCCCACCGCGAACCCCGTCCACCCCGCAGCTGCCCCCACAAGGAGCAGCCGTGCCCGCCGAAGGGCCGGGCCGGGCTCGGGTCGAGACGAAACGGCGGACGCTGGCGGCGTCCTGCGAATCCGCCGAAGGAGGCGACCGGCTCCCGCCACCAACACACCGAGGAAGAGGACGAGACCACCCCCCAGCACAGGGAGGTGGATGGCCGGAAGGGTGCTCCAGTGGGCCCGCTCCAGCACCATCATGGGTGTCAGCGACAGGAAGGCGTGGGTGGCCCGCCCCTCCCCATCCACCCGGAAGGCCAACCGGGTCTCGCCGACCAGTTCCCGAAAGAGGAAGGGCTCCTCCTCCACCATGCGCATCTGGCCGCCCATGAGGCTGGGCACCAGGAGGACACCCTCCTCCGCGGCCGGTTGGATCCTCAATCCCGAGACCAGCCCCACGGCCTTCTGGAAAGTGGTGTAGGAGGCCCGGTTGAAGCGCCAGGTGCCGGAGACCGCCGCCAGCCGCTCTTCCCAGCCTTCGCGCAGGTCGACGGTGGGGGGAGGCTGGGGGAAGTACTGGTCCAGCACGGCGTTCAGGAAGGGGCCGAAGCTCAGCTCCGCCCCTCGGCTGCTGTTGTACGACACGAAGATCCCCACATCCAGCTCCGGGATGAGGGCCAGATCGGAGTGGAACCAACGGGTGTTTCCGCCGTGGCCCAGAATCCGGAGACCATGGCTCGACTTCTCGTAGAAGCCCAGGCCCTGGGCATTCACCCGGAAGTCGTGGACCAGGGCCCGTGCCATCATGAGCTCCAGGGTTTCGGGCCTCAGGATCGCCTCCAACTCCTGGCGTCCCGAGGGGAGCATGGCCATCATGAACCGGGCCATGTCCAGCCCCGTGGCGCTCATGGAGCCGGCCGGTCCCGATCCGCCCAGCACCTCGAAGGGCCGCTCTTCCCAGCGTCCGTCCGTCCCCTCTAGGCCCTGGGACATGTCGCCGGCCAGCTCCGAGGGAAGGGGTTGCCGCCCTGTGGTCCGCCCCATTCCCAAGGGGAGGAGGATCCGGCTCTCCAGGTAGTCGTCCCACGGCAGACCGCTCACCCGCTCCACGATGTAGCCGGCCAGGGAGGTCCCGTAGTTGGAGTAGGCACCGAACTCACCTGGAGGCCGGACCCGTGCCGGCACCCGGGGAGCCAGCCACCCGCCCAGATCCACCTCCTCGATGAACAGGTCCCGGCTGTCCTCTTCAAACCCAGGGGAATGGGTCAGGAGGTGACGCAGGGTAATGGGTCCCCCCGGATGGGCGGGGATCGGGAAATCCAGATACTCGTTCACATCCGTGTCCAGATCCAACGCCCCCGCCTCCACCTGCTGCATCACGGCGATCCAGGTGAAGAGCTTGCTCACCGACCCGATGCGGAAGAGGGTGGCCGCCGGATCCACCGGCCGCTCCCGGGTGGCGTCGGCATGACCGTATCCCTTGGCCATCAGAACCTGACCACCCCCCACCACCGCCACCACCGCTCCGCCAATGGACTTCTCCCGCATCTGGGCTCCCATGACCCCGTCCAGGAAGGCCTCGAGGCGAGCGGTATCGGCAAACCGGGGATCCACCCCGGGCGATGGCTGTGGATCGAGGGATTGCGGGTCGGAGGACTCCGCTGCCGGTGGGTCCACACCCATCTGATCTGACGGAGCCGCATGGACCGTGGGCGGCACCGTCAGGAGGAGGCCCACCACCGCCAGGACCATCGCTGCCGTCTTCACGGAACCCGGGCGAAGCGGACGTCCCGGGTCCGCATGTTGTCCATGTAGAAGGCGATGATCCGGCCGTGCCGGTCGCGCTCGAAGGCGATCCGGAGGTTTGCGGCGGTGAAGTGGTCCGGATCCCCGGGCGTCATGACCGCATCGTCGCGCCGGAGGTGGCGGAGCGTCAGCGCCTCGCCTTCCTCATCCAGGACGATGTCGTAGAAGGCCAGGAGCTCCTCACTGAAGAAGCGTCCCGTGAAGGCCTGGAGTTCTGCGGTCGTGGGCTCCCACGGTTCCGCCTCGTCCTCGCCGGCGGCCTCGTCTTCCGTCGCCTCGTCGGCGGCCTCGGCCTCGGGCTCCATGAACTCACCGAAGAAGGCCTCGGCCAGCCGGAAGGCCAGGCTGGAGTCGAAGATGGACGAGTTGCCCTGCACGGTGATCCCGGCATTGATCTCCGGATAGAAGGCCAGCATGGAGCGGTGCGCCACGTCGGCACCTCCATGGTGGATCCTCTTCAGGCCACGCTGCTCATCGATCATGAGGCCCAGGCCGTAGGTGGTGGTGTCGCCCACCGTGGTGATGAAGGGGGTCGTCATCTCTTCCATGGTGGCCCGCGTGCCCACCCGCGGGGCGGCGTAGTTCTCCGCCCAGGTCTGGAGATCCTCCAGAGAGGCATAGACCGCCCCGGCCCCGATGGCGCCGCCCAGATCCCGGGCCTCCCGCCACCCTCCGGCCCGGTCGGGGACGTACCCCGTGCTGCGGCCCGGCACGATGGCCTGGGCGTTGGGGCGGGCCACGGACCGCGTCATGCCCAGGGGGCCGAAGACGTTCTCCTCCATGAACTCGGTAAAGGTCATCCCCGACAGGCGCTCCACCAGGAGGGCGGCCAAGCCGTAGGCGGTGTTGTTGTAGTTCCACTCCTCCCCCGGCGCGTTCTGGAGTGCGGGCTGGTTCTGGACCACCCGGATGATTTCATCCCGGGCGA
>PWZC01000064.1 GCA_003567615.1 Gemmatimonadota bacterium
ATCTCGCTGGGCACATCGTGATCCATGGCCACCCGCCCGGCTGAATCCGCGGCCACGAGGATCCGGAAGAATCGAGGTGGCCACACCTCCGGTCCCCGCCGCCTTGTGACCTTGAACGGCACGCCCATCACCCCCACCACCCCGCGCGTCCCGCCGACCCCACCCTCGGTCTTTGCGCCGGTGCCATCCTCGGTCCTGGCACCGGCGCCGCCCGCACTAGACTCCGGACCCGGATCCGCACTCTGACCCGGATCCGCACTCTGGCCCGGATGCGTGCTGCCCAACTGCCGCCGGTCCCTTCGCTCCCGGTGGTCGGCCAGGGCCTGCAGGGCGCGGTGCCTCCACCGGAAGGCCGTGGACGGCGACACACCCAGGCGACGGGCCGTCAGCCGAATGGAGGTCTGCGCAACCAGTTCCCGGCAGAGCTCAGGCCACCGACCGGGATACCATGAGCCCGCTGGCGCCTTGCCGGTATGCTCACTGAACGTCCGACGACACCCCTTGCAGCGGAATCGCCGTCGGGGCGGCGCCCGCACCGTCCGGACCCACCCCCAGCGCACGACACGAGACGCATTGCACCGGGGGCAGGAGAGTTCGGGAGGCGGAGCGGCGGCATGAATCGACATGCCCGAGACTCCCCCCGGTGGCGGGGCGCTTCCATAGCGAAACGGGCCCAGCACCCACGGCTCCGGTCATCACAATGCGCAGGACCCTTTAGCCGCCCCCTCGGGGTTCGTGCTTGGATGCTGTTGGAAGCGCAGGCAAATCCTCGGGGGACCTCTCTGTGGTTCCCCGCCGCAAGACTCGCCACCAACACCGTCCAAGAACAAACCACCATGGGCGCAACCAGCACTATCTTCCGCCGTGCACCTGACCTTAACCCTCGCAGGTTGGGACCCCAGGCTCCCTCGCCAGTCGAACAGATGGCCAGCCAGCGGATGTCCGGGATGGTCCTCTCCCTCTCAACCCCACCTGCATGGAGCGAGGAGAAGGACCGTAATTGGAATCTGAACCAGGGTGTCATAGGCGTGCCGAGAGCGGCGGTGGACGGGGCTGCGGGAAACGGGGCGGGCCGGGAGGTGCCTGAGCGTCAGGCCGGGAACGGCCGGCGGACGGTTCACTCTACGGACGGTCCACTCTAAGGCTTGTCCCAAGTCGCCTACTAACCCCCCATCTGTTCGCGATCCTCCCTCCGTACATCATCCATCCGGAAAGGCAAGTAATCTGACAAACGGGACGACGTCACCCCGAATCGCCGCAAAGGAATGCTGGCAGGCTTCTTCCTGATTAAGATGAGAATGTCCGTAAGCGGCTGTTTCCGGCGCCCGCCATCGAAGAGTTCCTGTCAGGACGGCAGGCCGCCCCTTCCAAGGCCCCTGGTCGTAGAACCCTGATGAAGCCCTTTTCCTATCGCTACCGATGTTCCATACGGCAAGTTGTCCTCAGAGCCGCTTCCCGGCGGCTCAAGTGGGACGGCTTACGTAGGACTGCTCAGGTAGGACTGCTCAGGTAGGACTGCTCAGGTAGGACTGCTCAGGTAGGACTGCTCAGGTAGGACTGCTCAGGTAGGACTGCTCAGGTAGGACGGCTTACGCAGGACGGCTTACGCAGGGCCGCTTGCGCAGAAATGGGGAATCACAAGCCGGTTGAACTAGCAAGGAGCCAGTCTATGGGTCTCGGTCGTTCCCTTCTGCTGGCGGCCGCCGCCAGTGACCGCCTGCGTCGGATGGCCAATGGAAGCCGGGTGGTTCGGCGGGCCACCCGGGCCTTCATGCCCGGAGAGACGGTCGAAGCGGCACTGGATGCAGGCCGGCGTCTAATAGAAATGGACGGGCGCGGGCTCCTTTTCACCCACCTCGGCGAGGCACTCACCACCCTAGGTGAGGCGCAACGGGTTCGGGATCACTACCTGGACCTCCTGGACCGGCTGAGGGCCGCGGGAGTTCCCGGCGAGATCTCGGTGAAGCCGACGCAGTTGGGGCTCGACCAGTCCCCGCAGCGGTGCGCCGAGTTGGCGGCTGAGTTGGCCGATCGGGCCCATGTGGTGGGTTCGGTTCCCTGGCTGGACATGGAAGACTCGTCGTGCGTGGACCGGACGCTGGATCTTTACGAGAGCTTGAAGGTCGACTATCCCCAAACCGGCCTGGCCCTTCAGGCCTATCTGCGGCGGACCCCCACCGACCTTGAGCGGCTGGCTCCGCTTGGCCCCGTGGTGCGCTTGGTCAAGGGGGCCTACTCCGAGCCCCCGGAGGTAGCCTTTCCCCGGAAGGCCGACACGGACCGCGCCTTCCGGGAAGTGGCCCTGCGCATGATGGAGTTGGCCTCCAAGGGGCGGCGCGGGGAAGGACCGCCGAGCCGCGCCGTTCTCGGCACCCACGACCTCCTCCTGGTGGGTCGGATCCAAGCCGAGGGTCGGGCGCGGGGACTGCCCCCCGATGCCCTTGAGGTCCACATGCTCTTCGGGATCCGGGCGAACCAGCAGGCCCGGCTGCGCTCGGAGGGCCAGGCCGTGAGTACCCTCATCAGCTACGGCCAGGACTGGTATCGGTGGTACATGCGCCGGCTGGCCGAGCGGCCGGCCAACGTCTGGTTCGTGGCGCGGTCCATCTTCGGGTGATGGGGGACAGGGGACGGGGAAGGGAGTACGGGCGACAAAGAGGTGACGGGGGGTGGATCACAGGTTGGGGCGGGATTCTCACGGATCGATCCTACCCCCCGGCCGGCCGGCGAGCCACCCGCTCCACCGCCGCCATGACGGGCCCGATCCGTACCCGGTTCGTGAACCAGGTCACCTCGCCGGGAAGTTCCGACAACTCCCGGGCGAGCCTCCCTGGTGAGCCCTCGTCCCGTCCGGCGGCGAGCGCTCGGAACGCCACCACCACCAGGTTGTAGAGCCCGGCGTGGCGAAGCTTTCGGAGCTTCTCTTCCAGGTACTCCGGTGTCCAGAACCCCACGATCTCCACCAGCGCCATACGGCCGTCCCGGTGCCGCACTGTGAAATCAGGGAGGAAGACCCGACCCCCCACCGGGACCGGCACGTCTTCCCGGGTGAGGGTCCACCCTTCCCGCTCGGCACCGATCTTTTCGGCAAACGCGTTGGCCAGATCCTCTTCCCACCCGGAGTCGAAGCGGGGTGGGCGCACCCGTTGGGGGCGGAGGGGACCGGACGCCAACAGCCGATAGGGTACGGGCCGGCCCTCGTAGAGGACGCGGGCCTCCGCCCTCCATCCGCGGGTCCGAGCCAGGCCCAGGACGACCCGGGCGAGGCGGATCCCGTAGCGCTGCGGCCGGAGGATATACGGCGCGGCGGGGCCGGTGAGGGAGATCCGGAACCGGTCGGGCCCAACCGGATGGATCTCGTGCATGAGCCGCGCGAGCTTCACCATCCGGAAGAGATCCCGCCACCCTTCGCTGGCCTCCACCTCCATTTCCACCGCATCCAGTAGGACGCCGCGGGCCAGGTCCACGTTGTACCGGTGGAGAAGGGCGGTGGGCGAGAGGCGAGGCGCCCGGACCAGGATCCGGGCTCCCGGGTCGTCGGCGAAGAGCAGCTCCCGCACCCGATCCGGCGTCATCCCCAACGCCTCGGCACTGGCCTGGTAGGGAGCCCCCTCGTCCCCGGGGACGGGTGGCCACCGCTCGCCCCGCCGCCTATGGAGCTCCCGCCGGACTTCGGTGGCCCGGTGGGCCCCGTCGGGAGGCCGGAAGCGACTGAGGGAGAGGATCGTCCGGGCCAGGCCGTCCATGCGCCGGGCATCCCGCACCCGCCGCTGTTGCCGTCGAAGCGCCTCTTCCACCGTCCGACGGGACGACCCCTCGAGGCGCCGCATGAGGCGGAGCACCCGGGCCAGGAAGGGGCGGACCACATTCCGGGGATCGGTGAGGTAGTCCACCTGGAGGGTTCCGAGAGCCTCGCCCCCATCCTCCGAAACGGAACCGACCTGGGTCCGGGACTCCGCCCGGTCCGGGACATACCGGAGGAAGGGCTCCACGTGAGTGCGACGAAGCATCAGAGACCGAGCCCCAGCTGCCGGCTACGAGCATCCCGGAGTGCGCCGCGCCTCTTCTGCGAGGCGAAGAACTCGAAGGTGTCCGCCGCCACCAGTTCATAGAAGGAAGCCACCTCCTGTCCGCGTCGCCGAAGGATGCGGCCCAGCCGCTGGGCGTGCTGTCGGCGCCCACCCCGACTGGAATCTCCCAGGATGATACCCACTTTGGCGCCGGGGATGTCCCACCCCTCGTCCAGGACACGGACGCCGGCCAGCGCACGGATGCGTCCCGCTCCCATCCCCGCCAGGATTTCCCTTCGCTCCGAGGCCGGGGTGTGGGCGGTCACCATGGGGATGGCGAAGTGGCGGGCTACGGCCTCGGCGGCGTCGCGACTCCCGCAGAAGAGGATGGCCTGCTCAGCGGGGTGAAGGCGGAGGATACGGCCGGCTTCGAGAAGCTTTCCCCGGCAGGTGTGGACAATGCGCTCCCGCTCCAGGTATGCGTGGAAGGCCCGCCGGGCCTCCGGCGAACGCCGGGTCTCAGCCATGAAGCGCAGCCACGTCTCCTCAGACGAAGCGCCATCCCCATGGGCATCCATCCAGTCCTGGTAGAGCCCGTCCGCCCGCCGGTATCGCTCCGACTCATCGGGAGCCAGGGGGAGGAAGCGACGTTCGGTGACGAACTCGGCGAGCTCCCGGTCGGCCATCTCACCGATGGTCCTCCGGTACACCACGGGACCCAGAAGCCCTTCCAGTCCGGTGCCCCGATCGTCGGGGTAGGTGGCGGTGAGCCCCAGGCGGTGGGGCGCCGGAGCAATGCGGAGCGGGTCGAGCCAGATGGACTCGGTGCCGTCACGGGTGTCGGCCAGGTGATGGACTTCGTCCAGGACGAGGAGTCCGAAGCGTTCACCCTGCCGCTCCAGGATGGAGAAGGCCGAGTGGTAGGTGGTGACGGTGATGCGCCGGGGGTCCTTCTCGTCTCCGTACCAGACCCCTACCTGATGGCCTCCGAAGGCATCGGCCAACTGGATGAACCACTGGGCCACCAGAGCGCGGGTGGGGGCTACCACCACGGCCCCTTCCCCCCGCTCCCGAATGGCCAGGAGCGCCACCAGACTCTTTCCGGCACCGGTAGGGAGCACCACGCTTCCCCTGCGTCCGGCACTCTCCCAGCGGCGCACCGCTTCCCACTGGTAGTCCCGTGGAGTGCGGGTATCGCGGAAGTCCGGATCCAGCGCCTCGGCGCCGGCGCCCGAGTCTTCCAGATGGGCCAGGCCCTCTTCCCGGGCCCATCGGCGGAGTTCCGGGAGTCGGTGTCCTGGGGCGACCCACGCGGCCAGGCGCGGATCCCACGTCATCCAGGGCGGAGGAGACACGTCGTCCGGTGGTGTCAGTACCGCCAGCCCGTTGCGGAATCCCAGCGAGGGAGAAGGGGGCAAGGGGATTTGCACTCCTTGGGGTGGGACCGACTCAGATTAGGCCCGGTCCGCCATCCGCTGGGTGTTCTCGGCGATCCGGAAGACCACCACCAGGATCTCCAGCAGGATGCGCCCGAAGATCAGGTTGAAGAGGAAGACCACAAAGCCTGCCACGACCCCCAGGGCGATCCCCGCCATGGTGGTCATGGTACCGGTCATGGTGCCACCGTTCCACCCCCAGGCCGAGGCCAGCAGGAAGGCGGTGACGCCGTTCAGCAGCGCCACGATCCAGAGCAGAGCGTAGAGTATCTTGATGAAGCGGGTCGTGACGAAGGACGAGAAGGAGAAGTCCGTCAGCGTCCCGAAGAAGCTGGGTTGATCCATGGATGGCAGCCGGTTCGAAGGGAAGAGAGGCCGGAAGCTTCCGCAGAATAGGCCTCAGCCGCACCCGCTGAAAGGGAAGCGCACCCGCTGAAAGGGAAGTGCACCCGCCGCCCGGACCTAGGCGAACAGGTTCACCATGGGGATCAGCACCAGGAGGAAGACCACCGACATGGCCGTCCCGGCCTTCAGGAAATCCTTCACAGCGTAGCCCCCGGGACCCATGAGGAGGGCGTTCACCTGATGCGTGGGAAGGAGGAAGGCGTTGGAGGCGGCCAGCGCCACGATGAGCCCGAACTGGGCCGGATCCGCTCCCACCCCCAGTGCCACGTTGGCGGCCAGGGGTACAAGGAGGACAGTGGCGCCCACATTGG
>PWZC01000022.1 GCA_003567615.1 Gemmatimonadota bacterium
ACCGGCTGGGCGATACGCCGGCGCTGCCGTGGAGCCCGACCATCGGCGGGCGGTATGGGAAGGGGTTGGGGCATGCGCGGCCATGTCCCAACCCACCGGAAATCCGTGTGCTGCGCCATAGCTGCATCAGCCATGCACCGCCATCTCCGGAGATGCGGACGAAGCAGACGTCCCGGTGTGAGGGCCCGAGTGGGCGATCGGAGTGGGCTAACGGGTTCTGTGTCCAGGGTCGGATCCGGAAGGGGCTCCACTGCCGCGCCCTGCGCCTCGAGCTGGTGGAAGAGAGTCCGCCAGGCGGGGGGAAGGAGACGCAGGGGCTCGACTAGGCGTACCCGCTCGATGCCGAGGGTGCGAGGAGGGAGGATCGCGTCGAGCACCGCACGGAGACGGTCCGAACGGCCGGGGGCGAGGGGCAGGCCCGGGACCCGCTCCATCCGGGCCAGCCCCGCCAGGCGTGGCGCGGCGTCTTCACTCACGGCGCCGTCCCACCCCGCCTCGACGAGTTCGTCCCGCCAGGCCAGGAGCTGCCACGCCGTGGCCCAGGGGTCGGCCGAAAACGACTCGTGGAACCAGGCGTCCGGCCCATCCATGGCCTCGAGACGGGCCAGATACTGATCGATCCGTTGCGCGGGCTGCACGGGCGGGCCCGCGAGCCCGAGACGGTTTTCCAGGACGGAAAGAAGCCCTTCCGGACCCAGATGGACAGCTCCCACCGACGCGGAGCCGTGGGACCAGAGGCTCCCGTCGAGGTCCACCCCGAAGGTGATCTGCATGGGGGGGTCGGTGTGGGCGCGAGGAGTTGGGCTGACCCGGGCGGGGCAAGCGGGTTGAAGGTGGAAGGTAGTATGCCCCCATGACAACACCGGGCCTGGTCCAGGCCCTACACCACCTGGGGGCTCAATCGTACGACCTCATGTGAGCTCAGGATGATCGTCACTCTCTCGGGGACTTCTGGGCGTCCTGGTGCGGGCCGTGTCGCGTTCTGGGACCGGTCCTGGAGCGGATGGCTGCCGCCGCCGGCGACCGCTGGAAGCTGGCGAAGGTGGACACGGAGCGCTTCCAAGAGGAGGCGGCCCGCTACGGGGTCCGGGGGATCCCCAATGTGAAGCTCTTCGTGGACGGGGAGCCGGTGGACGAGTTCGTGGGTGCTCTGCCCGAGTCACAGATCCAGGCATGGCTGGATCGAGCCCTCCCCAGCGAGGAGGATCGGGCCGGCCGGGCGCTGGTCCGGGAGTTGGACTCCCTGGCTTCTCCGATCCGGCCACCGCCCTTACCCAACTCGCCGACCTGGACCCACCCGCGGACCTGGCGCAGAGGTTCGCGGACCTGGAGTTCCTGGCCCGGCGCATGCTCCTCGTGGACGAACCCGGGGCGCTGGGCGATGACGAGGCGGCGCGTCTCTACCTGGAAGGCCTCAGACGGCTTGAGGCCGGTGATTTCGATGGGGCCCTGGAGCGGTTCATCGCCTCCATGCGGGAAGACCGAGCCCTGGACGACGAGGCGGCCCGCCGCACCTGTGTGGCCCTCTTCCGGTTCCTGGGGCAGGAGCACCCGGCGGTGGCGGCGCGGAGAAGCGAGTTCGCCGGGGCGCTGTACGTGTGAGGGAGGCTGCGCTTCCCCTGTCTGGTCAGGATCTGTGGTGTTCCGGAGACATGGCCGTTCCTCAGGACTTTCTCCGAGGGGGGTTGACACTGCCAGGTGGGTGCCCCAAGGTGGCCGACTGAAGGTTTACTCACTCCGGATAGGAATATCATGGGCGACCCAAACAGTCCAAGTAGCGAGGGTCCGAGTCGACCGTTCCGGTCGTCTCCTGGGACCCCACTCCACACCGCGGTCCGACAGGCCGTGGGTGGAGGATTCCGGAGCGTGTCCTGCGGGGGATTTCTCTTCCGCGTTTGACCTGCCCCCTCCTCCGCCCGCCCCCCTGGCGCGAGGAGAGGTGAAGGAAAGCAGGATTTCTTCTCTTCCCCAAAACATGCTGTTTCTACCCGAATCCGGCTGCGACGCCGGGCGGAGTAGGCGTGCACTTGTGTTGTGCCTGCGTCTCCCGCTCCAGCCACCCAATCACTCCATGGAGGACTACCACCGAATGGCAGACGACGACCCTGGAGGTAGGTCGGGTCCAAGACCCCTTACCAAGCAGATAACCGGGCCGGTGCTCATGTGCGCCGGTCCCATGAACCCACAGTTGTATCTTGTGAGTCGCCCTGCCCAGATCCGGTCCGGGAGGCGAGGTTCGTTGCTCGTGGCACCTTCCCGCATAGGAGGGGCGGTCCACTAGGCATCGGCCCTCTCCCCCGGCCGGAGTGTGAGCACGGGCGGCGGGAGAAATGTCGATGCTGAAGCACGCAGTCCGTTCCAGATTCCCCATCCACGCAGGGCGTCTTCTGGCCCTGCTCGCCTTCCTCCTTCTCCTTGGGTCTCCCATTGGGGCCCAGACGCCGGGATCCGAGCCCGGTACTCTCCGTGGCCAGGTCTTGGGAACCGACGGGTCACCCATCTCTTCAGCCACCGTCCGAGTCCTTCCGGACGGCCCTGGCGCGCTGAGCGACGGCGCCGGCCGATTCACCGTGCGAGATGTGCCTTCGGGGTCCGTGCAGCTCCGGGTGGAGCGACTGGGCTTCCGTTCCCAGGAACTCTCCGTGGACGCCGCGACGGCGGGGACGCTGGAGATCGTCCTGGAGACCTCGCCCATCGCGGTGGAGGGTGTGGTGACCACCGCCACCCCCACCGGAAGCGGTGCCAGCTACCAGGCCGTTCAGGCCTTCAACACCGAGGAGTTGCGGCGGCTCTCCGGCACCTCCCTGGGAGAGATGCTGGACGGCCAGCCCGGGCTCTCTTCCCGCTCCTTCGGATCCGCCACCGCCCGGCCCATCATCCGGGGGTTCGATGGTGAGCGGCTGCTGGTCCTGGAGAATGGCGAGCGGATGGGGGATATCCAGCAGACCGCGCCTGACCATGCCATTACCCTGGATCCCATGGCCATGGATCGCCTCGAGGTGGTCCGAGGGCCGGCCAGCCTCCTCTACGGCTCCTCGGCGCTGGGCGGCGTGGTCAACATCCTGAACCGGGATGCCCCCGATGCCTGGAGCCCGGGGCTTCAGGGCGGGGTCTCCATGCAGGGGGCCAGCATGAATGAACTCCGGGCCGCTTCCGGACGTCTCATCCACGGCTGGGACCGCATCGGCGTCTCAGGGCGCTTCACCTATCGGGAGGCGGGAGACGGTCGGACCCCCACCGAGTTGATCCCCAACTCCCAGAGCCAGACCCTCTCCACCGCCTTCGGGGTGGGGGTGAGGACCAACTCCTTCCAGGGTGGGTGGTCCGTGTCGTACCACGACAATGACTACGGGGTGCCCGAGTTCGGCGTGGAGACCGAGGACGGGGAGTTCGTGGAAGCCCAGCCCGACATGGAGGTGCGGATCGACCGCTTCAACACCCAGGCCCGGGGCACGTGGGAGCTGGATCGCTGGATCGAGGCCATGGACTTCCGGACCACCTTCTCCCGGTCTCTTCAGGAGGAGGGGGAGCCTGGAGTCCCTGCAGAGCTTCTTGAGCTGGAGATCGACACCCGCCTCTCTTCGTCCACGGTCCTGCTCCGACACCGCCCCACGGGGATCCTGGACCAGGGCGTGGTGGGGTTCAACTTCCTCCGGAAGGACCAGGGAGTGGAGGGGCTCGAGGCATACTTCCCAGGTGAGGTCCTTACCTCGGTTGCGGCCTACACCTTCCAGGAGATTCCCCTAGGTCTCCGAACCCGACTCCAGCTTGGAGGACGTCTGGAGCAGGAGTGGCTCGAGACCCGGACGAATCAGTTCTTCGGCAGCACCGACATGCGGGAAGACAACGAACTGCAGGTCTCGTGGTCGGTGGGTCTGAACTTCCAGCCTGCGGCCGGGGTGGAGGTTGGAACCCAGCTGGCCCGGGCCCACCGGAACCCCACCGTGCTTGAGCGATATGCCAACGGTTGGCATGCCGGGGCCACTCGGGTTGAGCTGGGAGCTACCCGAGAGCCTGGCGACCCCCGTCTGGCCAGCGAGGTTGGACACGGGCTCGACCTCTTCACCCGGTTCTCGTCAGAGCGCTTGCGTCTGGAGCTGGCCGGGTTCTACAACCGCATCGACAACTACGTGGCGCTGGAAACCCTCCCGGCGGACTGCGGTGGGATCGAGTACCGGGTCCGGGCCGACCGTGAGTTCCCGGCCTGTGTGCAGTTCTTCAGCGCCGATGCCGAGATGATGGGGGGCGAGGCGACGTTGGATGTGCTCCTCACCGACGAGATCCGGGCCCGGGTCGTGTCCGATTTCGTGAGGGGCACCCGCCGGGACGGAGACCAGGATCCCCTCCCCTTCATTCCTCCCTTCCGGACCTCCCTGGAGCTGGAGCGGGATTGGGGGCGGGCCTCCCTGGGCGGCACCTTCCGGTTCGTGAACAGCCAGAGCCGGGTCCCGGACGACGAACTGCCCACCAACTCCTACACTCTCATGGCGCTGAACGGGACGTGGGCGGTGGATCCCCAGGGACAGCACCGGATCAGCTTCACGGTGGACAACCTGCTGGATACCAGCTACCAGGATCACCTCTCGGTGGTGCGGCGCTTCCCGGCGCCGGTGTCCCCCGACAACCCGGCGCGCTTCGAGATGCCGGGCCGGAACATCACTGTGTCGTACCGGTGGATGTTCTGAGGGGGAGTGACGCCCAATAGGACCTCCCCCTTCGGCCCCTCTGGCTCCCCGGCCCTGGTTCTTTCCAGGGTCGGGGCAGCCGTCTGCCTCTACGTGGGAGTCGGTGGTGGTTCGGCGTGGCTTAGGGAGTCGGGGATGGGGAGGACGATGCGGGGTCCGCGGTCAGGAGGTCAACTCCTCTTCGTCCGAGGGCGGATCCCCGTCGATGCGGGCGAGCAGCCCGTCGGCACAGACCCCCACGAAGGTCACCCACGCCCCCGTGATCACCAGCACCACAAAGAGGACGATCGCGGACAGGGCGTGGCTCCCGACACCCGACGAGGCGGTTCTGTAGTGGGGCATGAACACCGACGTCAGAAAGACGACGAGTCCCACCCCGCCCGCCAGGCGAGGCACCCGCAGGAAGCGCTGGCGTGTGGTCCGGGCGAGCGGATCCCCGGGGCGAATCTTCCTCCAGACAGCGGAGACGCCCCAGATCAGAAAGCTTGCCGCCAGCGCCAGGCGGAGCAGAAAGCGGAAGAGGTCGTCTTCCATCTCCTCGAACCAGGCGTCGTCCTGGAACGACGGTGACACGGCCGGGTCGAACAGGGCCTCGATGAAGTACCAGCCGAAGACGGGAACGAACACGACGAACTCGATCACCGCGGCAAGCCCTCCCCCGGCGAAGTCGGCGCCCAGAAGCAGAACGAAGCCCCAGGTGATCAGGGCCGGCAGGATCAGCAGGTACCGACCCCACTGGATGAAGGGCACCAAGATGATACCGAAGCGGCGAGGACGGCGTCCGGACATCGCTGGGTTGCCCTTAGTCTGATGGTGAACCGCCTTCTGGTCCGGCGGTCTCGGCGCTGACGGAACCCACGTGCGGGAGCCGGTTCACACGATTTCCCCCCCAGCCAGGTAGTCCCGCCGGGACGCCGCAGGACGGGCAGGGGAGCCTCCCCCGACAAGGGATAGGAAGGGATAGGAGATCCAAACGCCCTCTTGGGGGCGGAGGCAAGGTAGGGCGCGGGGTCTGGCCGAGCAACCGGCCGAGAAGTGGGTGATGGCGGGGGCGTCTCTAGGCCCGGGAGGCACCGGAAGGCAGCCGAAGCCGAGGTGGACGAGGCCCCATGGGAATCGGGGCTCGAAGGATGTTCGGATGGGCGGTTGGAGGCGGCCTGGTGCCAGGGTCCCGGGGCAGGGGCAGGTGGGGACGCCGCCGCTCCTCAGGCATCCCAGTCGTGAGGCGATGACTGATCGAACTCGTACTCCGGGATGGGCTCAGGAGCCGCGAGGTCGAAGGCCGGGGTCTGGTCGAGGTGGAGTTCGGCCTGGGGAGGGCCGCGAGCGGGGGACACGCGGGGAGGCGGAACACTTCGCGTCGACCGGAATCTTATGGGGCTCAGGCCGCCCGATGGAGATCACGGTGGACCTCAGGCGCGCATTGGGAGCCAGGACCCCGTGGTAGCGGTGCCGATGGATGCGGGGC
>PWZC01000437.1 GCA_003567615.1 Gemmatimonadota bacterium
GATACCCCCGTTACCGAGCTGGCCGGGTCCACGGTGGGGATCCTGGGGTACGGGGGAATCGGCCGGGAGGTCGGTGGCCGGGTGGAGGCGCTGGGGGCCCATGTGCTCAAGCTGCGACGGAGCGGGGGGGATCCCCTGGAGCGCATCCTCGCCGAGAGCCACGTGGTGGTGGTGTCGGTACCGGACACGCCGGACACCCGGGGTCTGCTGACCCGGGACCGGCTCCGAAGCCTGCGCCCGGGTGCGATCCTGGTGAACGTCTCCCGGGGGAGGATCGTGGATGAGGATGCGCTGGTGGAGTGCCTCCGGGAGGGCCGGATCCGGGGTGCCGGGCTGGACGTCTTCCAGAAGGAACCCCTTTCCCCCGACTCGCCCCTCTGGTCCCTTCCCAACGTCCTCCTCACCCCGCATGTGTCTGCCGTGAGTCGGGGGTTCTGGCGCCGCGAGACGGAGCTGATCGTGGAAAACTTCAGCCGGTTCCTGGAGGGCCGTCCCCTGCGGAACCTGGTGGATCGGGAGGCGGGCTACTGAGGGACACCTTCACCTCGTCCCACAGTCGGTCCAGCTCTTCCAGCGACGCGCCAGGGAGTGGCACACCCCGCTCCCGGGCCAGGGCTTCCAGCGCCTGAAAGCGTGCCTCGAACTTCCGGTTCGCCCGGCGGAGCGCCGTCATGGGATGCACCCCGGCCAGGCGGGCCACATTCACCACAGAGAAGAGCAGATCGCCCACCTCTTCCGACAGCCGGTCCGGGTCCGCCTCCGCCAGTTCAGCCTCCACCTCTTCCACCTCTTCCCGGAGCTTGTCCAGTGCCCCCTCGGTCGTGTCCCAGTCGAAGCCCACGCCGGACGCCTTCTGCTGGCAGCGATAGGCCCGGAGCAGGGGATCGAGACTGCGGGGAAGGCCTTCCAGGACACTGGTTTTCCGAGCGCCCTTTTCCCGGGCCTTGATGGCTTCCCAGCTCTCCCGCTCACCCAGTCCGAAGAGGTGGGGGTGGCGGCGGATCATCTTCTCCTCCAACTCCCGGACCACCTCGTCCCGGGCGAAGTGGCCGGCCTCTTCCGCCACGATCACCTGGAAGGCCAGGTTCAGGAGAAGGTCGCCGAGCTCGCCTCGGAGCTGCCCCGTGTCACCGGACTGGATGGCGTCCACGGTCTCGTGGGTTTCTTCCAGGAGGTGGGGGATCAGGGACTCGGCGGTCTGCTTCCGGTCCCAGGGACAGTGGGCGCGCAGGTACTCCACCAGGGCCAACGCCCGGTCCAGCACCCCCTCCACCGGAGGGAAGGGTCCGGCGTCGGCGAGTTCGGCAGGGGTCGGGGGCACGGGACAGGCCTGGGTGCGGGGGGGAAGGGGGGCTCGGCCTTGCTAGAGGCTCATTTTCTCGCATCTTTCACCGACCATGTCAACCGATCTCCGCTCCCGCGCCTGGCTTGAAATCCGACCCTCCGCCCTTCGACGGAACCTGGAACGGATCCAGGCGCTGACGGGGAAGGACTCGCCGGTGGTGCCCATGGTCAAGGCCAACGCCTACGGCCTGGGGATGGCGGAGGCCGTCCGGACCCTCGGGCCCCTATCGCCGTGGGGGTGGGGTGTGGCCACCGTGGCGGAGGGACGGCTGCTGCGCGTCCTGGTTCCCGAAGGACGCATCCTGGTCTTCTCTCCGGCGGCGCCGGATGAGGCCGATCCCGGGCTCGAGGCCGGCCTCACCTTCTGCGTCTCCGATCTGGCGTTCCTCGACCGGCTGGCAAGGAACGCCCGACGTCTCGATGGGACCGGGACCATCCTCGTGGAGGTGGATACGGGGATGGGTCGGGCCGGACTCGACTGGCGCCAGGCCGAGCACTGGATCCCCCGGGTCCGGGCCATCCTGGCGGAATCCGGCGCCCGGCTGTCGTGGGAGGGGATCTTCACCCACTTCCACTCTGCCGACGAGGATGACCCGGCTTCGGTGGACGTCCAGGCCCGGCGCTTCGCCGAGGTCCGTCGACGGCTTCCGGAGCTTCCGGCCCACCTGTGCAATTCGGCCGGGGCCCTGCGCTTTCCGGAGCTGGCACCACGGGGGATCCGTCCCGGGATCTTCGTGTACGGCGGTTCTGCGGGGGTGGGGCTACCGGATCCGGAGGAAGTGGTATCGCTCCGGGCCCGGGTCACCCTCATCCGCGACGTGCCTGCGGGAACCACCGTGGGGTACGGCGCCACGTACCGGGCCAGCCGCCGTGAGCGCTGGGCCACCTTGGGGATCGGGTACGGCGATGGGCTTCGCCGCGCACTCTCCAACGCCGGTCACGTCCTCCTCGGCGGGCGCCGGGCCGCCATCGTCGGACGGATCTCAATGGACATGACCGTGGTAGATGTCACGGATCTTCCACCCGTCCGAGCCGGTCAGGTGGCCACCCTCCTGGGAACGGACGGTGGGGCGGCCGGTCCTGAGGGCCTGTCCGGGGCGGGGGGAGCTCACGAGCCGACGGATCGCATCACCCTGGAAGAAATGGCGCACCTGGTGGACACCAACAACTACGAGATCCTCACGGGATTCACGCAGCGGCTCCCGCGTGTCTGGCTCTGGGACGAGCGCGTGGATCCCGGGACCGGGAAGGAATCCACGTGAGTCCGGATTCGTACGATTCCCATGGAGGACGAGCGAGCGGTGCCCAGGAAGCGCGAGGAAGCGGTGCGAAGGAGCTGATCCGCCGGGCGTGGAGCGCACGGAAGCAGGCATACGCCCCCTATTCCCGGTTTCAGGTGGGGGCGGCGCTGGAGACGGAGGATGGCTCGGTCTTTTCCGGGGTGAATGTGGAGAACGCATCCTACGGCCTGACCGTCTGCGCCGAGCGCAACGCGGTAGCGGCGGCTCTGGCGGCGGGGCACCGACGATTCGTCCGGATTGCCATTGCCACCGAAGCCAACCTGGCCACTCCCCCGTGCGGGGCGTGCCGACAGGTCCTGGCTGAGTTCGCCCCGGATCTCGAAGTCCACTCCGACGTGCCCGGTCACCGGATGATGTGGCGGTTGGACGAGCTTCTGCCGGCTCGCTTTGCCTCTGACGGGTTGCCGGCCCCGGCCTCTTCCGGCGGATCGCCGACTCGGGAGGGCTCCCCCTCCGCCGAGCCCGATCCGTCCACCCTCGAGGCATCTCAGGCCACCCCGAGCGCCTCTTCGGGGTACGACGCGGATACCACGATGCACGGTTCCACCACCAAAGGATGAACGGGTGACACTCGAACCTCGCCAGCCCCGGCCCCGGGGCCGCGCACGCTCCCTCCCGACCTCCCTCTCCACGGCGTGGATGGCCGCCCTGATGGTGGCCCTGGTGGGAGTCGGGTGCACCGACGCCGTTCCGACCCTGGACGACGGGGACTCCATTCCCGTGGATGCTCGCACCGTTGAGGTCATCGTCCCCTTCTCCGACTTCGTGGAGTCGATGGACGTGTTCGCCGGGTTCGGGTCCCGGTCCGACGCCCCGGCCCTCCACGTGGCGCTGGACTACGAAGGCGACTTCCAGGCCCGATCCCTGGTCCGCTTCGGTGTCCTGCCCCGGACCGTTCAGGTCTTTCCCCCCGGCGAAACCCAGACCGTCGCGGATTCGGCCTACGTACCGGTGGGTGGACGCCTGGTGGTCACCATGGACACCATCCGATTCCCTACCGCCGAACCGGTGGAATTGGAGGCTGGGGCCATCCTCTCGGAGTGGGACGTCGTGACCGCCGGCTGGGAGGCGGCGGTGGATACCCTGGGCGGCGTCCGCATGTGGGACGAGCCCGGCGGTGGACCCGTTCGGGATCTGGGTCGGGCCATGTGGAACGCGCAGGAAGGGGATACGGTGGTCTTCGCGGTGGACAGCGTGACCGCCACGGCCTGGGCCACGGAATCGAACCCGGCCCTGCGCGCCGCCCGGATCTCCAGCGCCACCTCCGGCGCCCTCATGGAGCTGCGGACGGCCCGGTTCGTGGCCGATGTCCGCTCGTCGGTGAATCCGGACACGGTGGTCAGCATTTCGGCCGGCGCCACCGGATCCACCTTCATCTACTCGCCGGAGCCGGGGGTCAGCCCGACTGAGATCCGCATCGGTGGAGCTCCGTCACGACGGGCGTTCCTTCGGTTCAACCTCCCCACCCGCTTCGAGCCCGGTTCACAGGTTTGCCAGGAGCTGGGCGATCTCTGTCCGTTGGACATCAACCCGGACCGGGTCATCTACGCGGGCCTGGTCCTGACGGGGAAGGGGTCCGAACCAGCCGTATTCACGCCCCGCGACACCATCCGCATGGATGCTCGTCCGGCGCTGGCGGAAGGGCGAATCCCCCGGTCTCCGCTGGGCTCCGCCATTCCCGCCCAGCCCCGGCCCCTCCTCCCTGACGCTCTCCGGGAGGGGCGGCGCGTCGAGGTGCCCATCACCGCCTATGTGGAGTCGCTCCTGGCGCAGGACCTCGGCCTCCGGGACGAGGAGGCCGGGGAGGTACCGCGCACGGTGGCACTGCTCTCCCCCTTCGAGCCCACCGGGTTCACCTTTGCCAGCTTCGTGGGGCCCGGGCAGGAGGGTGAGCCCTTCCTGCGATTGATCCTGACCCTCTCGGAAGGGGAGCTCCTGCCATGACGAGGCGTGCTCTGAACGCTCGATCCGCTCGCATCTCCCGACCCGTTCCCTTCGGCCGGGTGGCGGCCGTGACGCTCGCCTTGCTCGTCATCGGAAGTGGGGTGGCGCCGGGGCAGGCTCAGGCACAATCCGTGTTCAACTCCGGCGGATTGGGGCTTCAGACCGATCCCATGGACGCCCGGGCCCGGGGTGTGGGCGGGGTGGGGGTGGGACTCTCCGGGTGGCAGATGCTCATGACGGACCCGGCCGCCGCCGCCGGTCTGCGGCTCCCCTCCATCTCCGGAACCTTCCAGCCCTCGGTGACCCAGGTCAGCGGAGCTCCAGAGGCGGGGGGCACCCGGTTTCCCCTGGTGGGAACGTCGTATCCCTTCGGACGGCACGTGTTCACGGCCCAGTTCGGGAGTCTGCTGGATCAGGAGTGGGCGGTGACGGCGGAGCGTTTGGTGGATCTGGCGGCCGGGCCCACGCCGGCACTGGACCGCTATGAATCCCAGGGGGGGATCGGTCAGGCCCGCCTCGGGTGGGCCACGCGGATCGGAGAGCAACTCGCCGTGGGCGTGGGGGTGGGCTCGTTGGTGGGATCGGTGGAGCGCCGCTTTACCCGGGAGCTCGAGTCCGGCGCCGTGGAGGGCGGGCTCGAGAACTTCCGGCAGGTGGGCGAGTGGCGGGTATCCGGGGCCACCGCCATCGCGGGGGTGAACTGGTTTCCCTCGGATCTTCTGCATGTGGGGGCCTCCCTCGAATGGGTCGGTGACATGACGCTGGCCCCGGTGCGTGGTACCGAAGGGGTCGATCGGAGCTACTCCATGCCCCTCACCCTCCGCACCGGCGGGACCTTCACCCTGGCGCCGGATGTTCGCCTCGTCATGGGCGTCTCTCGTGCCGATTGGTCAGGGGTGGACGGCGATCTGGGGGGCGACGCGGCCCGGGATGTAGTGTGGGGCTACGGCGGTGGTGTGGAGTGGGCGCGAGGGACGGTCCGCGGACGGGCCTTCCCCCTGCGCATGGGATACCGGGTGCAGGAGCTTCCCTTCCACGTGCGGGGCGAAGCCGCTGAGGAGAAGGCCTTGTCCGCTGGGTTCGGGATCAACCTGGCCGACGCCCAGGACCTTCCCCTGGCCCGTCTCGACCTCTCGGTGGAGCGGGGGAGTCGCGATGCCGGGGCCCTCTCCGAAGAGTACTGGCGAACCACCGTCTCGCTTCGCCTCGCCGGGGGCTGAGTCGTGGGGCGGGCTCCGGTTCGGGTCGCCTACCATACCTTCGGGTGCAAGGCGAACCAGTACGACACGGAGCGGATGCGCCAGGAGCTGGAGGCGCGGGGTGCCCGGACCGTCAGGGATGCCCGGGGCGCCGGCACGGTCCATGTGGTCAACACCTGCACCGTCACGAACCGTGCAGATGCGGACGCCCGCAGCCTCATCCGTCGGATCCGACGGAAGGACCCCCACGCCCGGATCGTGGTGGCCGGCTGCTCTGCCGCCTTGAAGGCCGCTGACTATCGGGCCATGGCCGAGACGAGCGGTGTGGTGGAAGGGCATGATCCGCTGGCCGTGGCCC
>PWZC01000183.1 GCA_003567615.1 Gemmatimonadota bacterium
CGCTGCCGGTCCACCTCCACCAGGAGTTCCGGGCTATCGAAGGTCAGGTCCACGTCGACCACCGAGAAGGCCGGCTCCGCCCGGGCCTCATCCAGGAACTGGGGAAGCTTCTCGGCCAGATCCTCCAGGGTGGGCGCCTGGAGCACGAACTGCACCGGAAGGCCCCTTCCTCCCCCACCGGTGCGGATGCTCTGATCCTGGATCACGAAGGCCTGCACCCCCCGGACCTCTCCCAGCCGTCGGGACAGAGCGCCGGCGATCTCCTGCTGACTCCGCTCCCGCTCCGAGCCGTCGGTGAGCGCCAGGCGGATGAAGCCGGAGTTCACCGCCGACGCGGCCCCGAACCCCGGCGAGGTCACGGACACGATGGCCCGGTGCTCCGGGACCTCCTCCTCGATGAGTTCCACCAGGGCGTCCATGTGGCGGTCCATGTAGGCGAAGGTCGCCCCCTCGGGCCCTGAGACCGGAATCTGCATGGCCCCGCGATCCTCGGTGGGTGCCAGCTCCTGGGGCAGGGCGTTGAAGAGGAGGTATCCGAAGCCGAAACAGGCGCCCAGCACCAGGAAGGCCATCCACCGCCGGGCCAGAAAGTCGTCCAGCATGCGCCGGTAACCCTCGGTCAGACCGTCGAAGAACCCCTGGGTCCGACGGTGGAACCAGGGCTGCCGCTCCCGCTTCTTCAGGAGTCGTGAGCAGAGCATGGGGGTGAGGGTCAGGGCCACGAAGGACGAAACCACCACCGCCCCGGCCAGGGTGAGGCCAAACTCGCTGAAGAGCTGACCGGTGAGCCCCCCGAGAAAGATGATGGGGAGGAAGACCGCCACCAGCGCAAGGGTGGTGGAGATGATGGCGAAGAAGATCTCCCGGGTGCCTTCGATGCTCCCCAGCGTCGTGTCTTCCCCGGCCTCGATCTTGGAGTAGATGTTCTCCACCACCACGATGGCGTCGTCCACCACGATCCCGATGGCCAGCACCATGGCCAGGAGGGGGAGGACGTTGATGGTGAAGCCCATGGCGAACATGACGAAGAAGCCGCCCAGGAGCGCCACCGGAATGGCGATGACGGGAACCACCGTGGTTCGCCAGTCCCGCAGGAAGAGGAAGATGACGAGGGTTACCAGGAGGAGTGCCAGAAGAACGGTCTGCTGCACCTCTCCGATGGAGGCCCGGATGAACTCGGTGATATCGAAGCCGATGGCGGTCTGGATGTCGTCGGGGAGGTCGGCGCGGATCTGCTCCAGCCGCTGGTAGAACTCGTCGGCGATGGCCACGTTGTTGGCGCCGGGAAGGGGCCGGAGGACCACGCCCACCATGGGCACCCCTTCCCGCTTCAACACCGTGCGCTCATTCTGGGCCGCCAGTTCGGCGCGGCCCACATCCCGGAGGCGCACCACCTGACCGTTCTCCTGCCGGAGGATGACGTCCTCGAACTCCTCCGCCGTCTGGAGGCGGGTCAGCGTCCGGATGGTGAGCTGCAGGTCGTCCCCCTCCAGGTTACCGGAGGGAAGCTCCACATTCTCCCGGTCCAGCGCCTCCTGCACCTCCGCCAGCGAGAGGCGATGCGCGGCCAGGCGCTGGGGATCGAGACGAAGGCGCATGGCGTAGCGGCGGGCACCCCACACGTCCACGCGACTCACGCCGGAGATGGTCTGGAGCCGCTCGGCGAAGCGGGTTTCCGCGATCTCGGTCAACTCCAGGAGGTCCCGCCGGTCGCTGAAGACATTGAGGAAGACGATGGGGGACTCGTCGTCCGATGCCTTGGACACCTGGGGGGGATCCACATCCGGAGGAAGTCGCCCCAGGACCCGGTTCACCCGGTCCCGAACGTCGTTGGCGGCCCGGTCCAGATCCTCGTCCAGGTCGAACTCCACCTGAATGGTCGAGCGCCCCTCCCGGGTGGTGGAGGTGAGGGAGCGGATCCCCTCCCCCCCATTCACCGATTCTTCCAGGGGCTCGGTGATCTGGGACTCGATGACACTGGCGTTGGCGCCGGGATAGTTGGTGCTGACCGTGATGATGGGGGCGTCCACCGACGGGAACTCCCGCACCCCCAGGAAGGTGAAGGAGACGATCCCGAAGATGACGATGACCAGGGACATCACCGTGGCCAGGACCGGCCGCCGCACACTGAGTTCGTAGAGCTTCATGGCGAATCTCCCGTGGCTCCCGGCAATGCCGCCGCCGGATCCTCATCCAGGAGTGCGCCCGGCGCCTCGACCCCGGGATCCGGTCGGGTCACCTCCCCCACCTCCACATCCCGTCCTGGACGGAGCTGCTGGAAGCCCGTGACGATCACCGAATCACCGGACGAGAGCCCTTCCAGGACCTGAACGCTCTCCCGGGTCCGGATCCCGAGTCGTACGGGGACCACCTCGGCCTCCCCGCCCCGGTACACGAAGACCCGGGGTCCATCCAGGTCCGGCCGAACGGCGATGGACGGCACGGTGAGGGCTTCGTCGAACTCCTCCAGGATCACCTCCACCGTGGCGAACGAGCCTGGGAAGAGGGTGCCGTCGCTGTTGGGCGTCCGGGCCCGGATCGAGAGGGTGCGGGTGGACTCCTCCAGGGCCGGTTCCACGGCGTAGATGACCCCTTCGTAGTCACGGTCCGACCCCTCGGCGCGGAAGAGGACCCGCTGGCCCGAAGCGACCCGGGCCGCGAAGCGGGCGGGAACGGAGAACTGGAGACGAAGGGGATCCAGGACCTGCACGGTGGTGATCCGCGTGTCCGGCGAGATGAGGCTTCCGGGACTGACCTCCCGGAACCCCACCCTGCCGCGGAAGGGGGCGCGGACCTCCGTCTTCTCGATGTCTGCCCGGACCAGCTCCTTGTCCGCCTCCAGGACCTCCAGCTCGGCCCGCGTCTCCTCCAGCTCTTCCGCCGACACGCCGCCTTCGGCCAGGAGTCGCACCTGGCGGAATTCCCGTTGCTCCAGAAGGCGCCCCCGAGCCTCCAGCGCCTGGAGGCGGGCCTGCAGATCCCGGTCGTTGACCCTGGCCAGGAGGGCCCCCGCCTCCACCATGCCACCCTCCTCGAACGAGATCTCAACGAGCCGTCCCCCCACCTCGGCGCGGAGGTCCACCGACTCTTCCGCCATGAGAGAGCCGGTGGCCAGGGTCCGATCCAGGAGGGGGCTCGGCTCCACCACGTACACATCCACGAGCAGGGCCCCAGCGCCGGGGCCCCCGCCCCGGGCACCCGGGCCTCCCGGACCGCCGCCATTTCCTCCCTCCTCCCCTCCTCCCAGCGACAGCTTGGGGAGGGCCAGGAGAAAGGCTCCCACCAGGATGACCGAGACGATGAGCAGTCCCTTGAGCTTCGGGTTCATGCCCGCCTCCGGGCTGTGGCGTGGTTCGTGGGCACGGCAGGTTCCGATGGCGATGGGCAGGAAAGATTGGCGGGAGTTTCCATTCTTCCCTCCCCCCCCGGGCAATGTTCCAGGGGGCTTCTGCGACCCATTTTCCAGGGGGAAGGGCACCCTGCGGCTCCTGCGTGGTACCGAGACACCCGGTGGAGTCCGAAGATGATCCTTGGCATCCCCCGGCAACCAACGCACGTTTCACGGAGGGCCCCATGGAGCCGCCCCGTTTCAGATCCAGTCATTTGGAGGAAGACGTATGGAGACCGTGGTATTGAAAAAGGAAGTCAAGGTGGGAACCGGCGGTCGCGAGCGGCCTCCCTTCAAGGTGAAGGACCTTTCCCTCCACGTCCTGGGGCGGGATGAGATCCGGCTGGCCGAGCACGAGATGCCCGGCCTCATGGCGCTCCGGGAGGAGTACGCCGGACAGGCTCCCCTGGCCGGGGCGCGGATCATGGGATCCCTCCACATGACGGTGCAGACCGCCGTGCTCATCGAGACGCTCCGGGACCTGGGCGCCGATGTTCGCTGGGTGTCGTGCAACATCTTCTCCACCCAGGATTCCGCCGCGGCGGCGGTGGTGGTGGGTCCCGACGGCACGCCGGAAGAGCCGAAGGGTGTGCCGGTCTACGCCTGGAAGGGTGAGACGCTGGAGGAGTACTGGTGGTGCACCGAGCAGGCCCTGACCTGGCCCGACGGCGGCGGCCCCAACCTCCTTCTGGATGACGGTGGCGATGCCACCCTCCTGGTCCACAAGGGGAAGGAGTTCGAGGACGCCGGGGAGATCCCGGAGTTCGACGAGGACAAGGATCCGGAGGAGTGGGGTGAGATCCTCAAGCTCCTCCGCCAGGTCGCCGACGAGAACCCCGGGAAGTGGAACCGCATCGCCTCCGAGATCCGGGGCGTGTCCGAAGAGACCACCACCGGCGTGCACCGGCTCTACGAGATGATGCGGGCAGGGACGCTCCTGTTCCCGGCCATCAACGTGAACGACGCCGTCACCAAGTCCAAGTTCGACAACCTCTACGGCTGTCGTCACTCCCTCACCGACGGGATCCTCCGGGCCACCGATGTGATGCTGTCCGGCAAGGTGGCGGTGATCTGCGGATACGGGGACGTGGGCAAGGGGGCGGCCCAGGCCCTTCGGGGGCAGGGGGCCCGGGTGCTCATCACGGAGATCGATCCCATCTGTGCCCTTCAGGCGGTGATGGAAGGGTACCAGGTGGTGCGGCTGGAGGATGTCCTGGAGACCGCCGACATCTTCATCACCGCTACCGGGAACCGCGACATCATCACCGCGGAGCACATGGCCCGGATGAAGGACAAAGCCATTGTGGGGAACATCGGCCACTTCGACAACGAGATCGATATGGCCGGGCTCAAGAAGCAGGGGATCAAGCGGCACACCATCAAGCCCCAGTTGGACGAGTTCATCTTCCCCGACGGTCATTCGGTGTTGATCCTGGCGGAGGGGAGGCTCCTGAATCTGGGGTGTGCCACCGGCCACCCGTCCTTCGTCATGTCGGCGTCCTTCACCAACCAGGTCATGGCGCAGATCGAACTCCACCGGAACGCCGGGGAGTACGGGAAGGAAGTGTACGTGCTTCCCAAGCACCTGGACGAGAAGGTGGCCCGACTCCACCTGGACCAGCTCGGCGTCCGGCTCACCGAACTCACGCCGGATCAGGCCGCCTACCTGGGGGTGGACCCCCAGGGTCCCTACAAGCCGGACCACTACCGGTACTGAGGCAGGGAACAGTCCGGCGACGGCATCCGGACGGCCCCGTCCACTCCTTCGGGAGTGGGCGGGGCTTTTCGCCATCTCCCCGGAAGCAGGACGTGATCCTGACCCTGACGTTGGATCACCCCTCGGAAAAAAATGCGAACCTGGATTCGCATTTTCAGGGCGGAGCAGGCTCCAGCGGGGAGGTCACAGAGGGTGGACGGACCGGGCCGCCCCTTACCGCGTCACCAGGTCGTACTGATGGAGGGCCGGGAGGCCCGAAGCCTGGGTCACATAGAATCGGCGACCGTCGGTTCGCCAGGTGATCCCCCGGGGATCGTCGTGCTGCCCCCCCACCGAAAGGGCCTGGACGAAACGGGCCGTCTCGATCTCCCACGGCATGTCCAGGTGGTACTCCAGGATGTCGCGCCGCGCCGTGTCCATGAGGAACATGCGGCTGCCGTCGGGCTTGAACTCGATCCCCCGCACCGCTTCCTCCTGATCCGAGATGTCCAGCGTGTACTCCAGGGTCGCCGTGGTCACGTCCCACGCCTCTTCCAGGGCGAACTGGAAGACGGCCTGAGAATTCCGATCGTCCACATAGAGTTTCAGCCCATCGGGCCGGAAATCGATGTCGTGCCCTCGCAGGACCGTGCCCGCGAAGCTCCGATGCGCAGTGGGCCGGGCAGAGGACACGCGCCAGGGCACGTCCAACGTGTACTCCAGGATCTCGGTTCGATTCCAGATCCACATCATCCCGCCGTCATCCTTCCGGATGTACAGGCCGTGGGCCACCGACTCCGGATGCTCCCAAGCGCCGAGATCCGAAGAGAGATCCAGACTGTCCGTCGCCGCGCCTGCGGTCACATCCCAGGGGGTCGACAGTTGGTAGGTCACCACATTCTCCGTGTCCCGCCCCACCACGAAGAGGAGGGTGCCGTCGGGGTGGAAGTCCACCGAGCGGGTATTGGCCGTCTCCCGGGAGAGGTCCAGGAAG
>PWZC01000338.1 GCA_003567615.1 Gemmatimonadota bacterium
AGGGCCTCGCCCGTGCGGTGGACCGGATTCTGGACTGGTCCCGTCCGTACCAGGATCCGGCCAACCGCACCACGGTGAATGTGTCCATCCTGCGCAGTGGTGAGGTCTTCAACCACAAACCTTCCCAGGGATGGTTCTCCCTCGATCTCCGGTCCCTGGAGGCAGGAACCGTGACGGAGATGGAAGAGGGCGTCCGGACGATCCTGGCCGAGGTGGAGGCGGAGACGGGGATCGCGCTGCGTATGGAGCCCGAGTCCCTGGTGCCGGGGGGACAGATTCCCGGGGCACTGGAGTCCACGCTGGTCCGTTCGTCCCAGGTGGTAGCCCAGCACCTGGGACTGGAGCCGAACCTGAATCCCGCCGGGTCGTCCAACATGAATGTGGCCGTGGCCCGGGGAATTCCGGCCATCGGGCTTGGTGGAAGCCGGGGGGGCGAGCGTGGACACCCCGGGGAGTGGGCCGATATCCCTGCCATGATGCGGACAGCGGAGCACGTCTATCTGTTGGCCCTTCTGCTGGCCGGGGGCGAACTGCCGGTGGGACTCCAGGGAGTGCAAGGGGCCGGGAGCCGGTGAGCGGGAACAGGCCTGATGGAGTGAGGCGGCCAGACGGTGCTCCCCCGGCCCCCCTCCGCCGAGATGACCGCCTTCCGACCGATACCTTCCAGCTTCCCGTGGAGCGAATGCGCTCCGGGTACTACTCGGACAAGTATTTCGTCCGGGCCCGGGAGGTGCTCATGGCGGACGGCCGGGAACCCCGCGTGACCATGCAGGTCTTCCAGAAGAATCACGCCTGGGTGGCAGGCACCGACGAAGTCGTGGCCATACTGAAGCTCTGTCTCACGGAGGGATATGCCTGGTCGGACCTGGTCCTCACCAGCCTTCGGGACGGTGATCGGGTCAGACCGTGGGAGACGGTGATGGAGATCGAGGGACCGTACGCGGCCTTCGCCCACCTGGAAACGCTCTACGTGGGGGTGCTCAGTCGGCGGACTCGGATTGCCACTCGGACCCGGGAGGTGGTGGAGGCTGCCTGGCCTAAGCCCATCATGTTCTTCCCGGCCCGCCACGACCACTGGATGGTGCAGACCGGAGATGGGTGGGCGGCCCACGTGGCGGGAGCCATCGGTGTCTCCACCGACGCACAGGCTTCGTGGTGGGGATCCGAGGGGATGGGCACGGTTCCCCACGCCCTGATTGCCGCCTATGGCGGCGATACGGTAGCAGCCACGGAGGCCTTTGTCCGTCACATGCCCGAATCGGTCAACGTCATCTCGTTGGTGGACTTCGATAACGACTGCGTTCGCACCTCCTTGGAGGTGGCCCGGGCTGTGGGCTCCCGCCTCTATGGAGTGCGCCTGGACACGTCGGAGAAGATGGTGGACCGGTCCATCATGACAGAGATGGGTGACTTCGACCCTCGCGGTGTGAATCCCCAACTGGTGCGCAAGGTCCGGGATGGCCTGGATCGGGCGGGATTCCAGGCGGTACAGGTGATCTGTTCCGGAGGGTTCGACGCGGAGAAGATCCGTGCCTTCGAAGAGACCGGGGTTCCGGTGGATGCGTACGGGGTGGGGAGTGCCCTCATGCGGGGGGACTACGACTTCACCGCCGATGTGGTCCGGGTGGACGGACATCCCTGCGCGAAGGCTGGTCGCCGACATCGGCCCAACCCGAGGCTGGAGCCCGTGGAATGAGTCCTGGGGTGTCCGCCGTCGGGTTGCGTGGGCCTGTCCGATTGTAGAGACTTTCCGGGTTACAAGTGGTGTGGGTCCCTCATCCCGAGGGGCTCTGAACTCCCCCTCCTTCGCTTCCCGACACTCCTTCCGTGGCCGGTCCGTCCCCTCAAGCGCCAGCTCTGACGATCCTTCGGCGGCCCCTGGCGTCGGTGGGACAGGTTTCCCGCAACGTAGCCGAGCACGCGGGCCAGTTGGGTCTCCTGGTAGGTCGGTCCGCACGGGCCTTCGCCACGCTACAGGTCTCTCCACGATCGGTCCTGCAGCAGATCTACATCATGGGGGTTCAGAGTATCCCCATCGTGCTGATCACCGCCATCCTCGCCGGGATCGTGACGAGTCAGCAGGGGGGGTACCAGTTCCAAGGGGCGGTTCCCCTCTACGTCCTGGGGAGCATCGTGGTGGCCTCGGTGGTACTGGAGTTGGGTCCGGTCCTTACCGCCATCATCCTCGTGGGGAGGGTGGGCGCGCGGATCACGGCAGAGTTGGGCACCATGAAGGTCTCGGAGCAGATCGATGCCTTCCATGCGCTGGGGAGGGATCCTGTGGCCATGCTTGCGGCGCCTCGCATCCTGGCGGGGGTGATTGTTGTCCCGATCCTGGTGGCCATTGCCAACGTGGTTGGGGTGCTCGCCGGAATGGTGGCGGCCCGACTCACACTGGGGCTCGGATTCGAGTCGTTCCTCTACGGGGCTCGACTCTTCTGGCACAACTGGGATCTCTTCTACTCCCTCACCAAGGCGGTCGTCTTCGGATTTTCCATACCCGTCATCTCCATTCACATGGGGCTCCGGACCAGTGGAGGCGCAGCGGGTGTGGGGCGGACGACCACGGCGTCCGTGATGTTCATGACGCTGACCATCTTGATCCTGGATGCCCTCTTCCCACCGCTGCTCCTGCAGTAGCAGCCGGCCGGGTGACACCCTCCGACTTCCTTTCCCATGATCCAATACCACGATGTCTGGAAGGCTTTCGATGCGCCTGTTCTGCAAGGCGTTTCATTCGGGGTCGATGAGGGGGAGATGTTCGGGATCTTCGGGCCTTCGGGGACGGGGAAGAGCGTGCTGCTGAAGACCACCATCGGTCTCATCGACCTGGATCGGGGCGATGTCACGGTGGAAGGGGATTCGGTCTACCGTGGAGGGAAGGCGTCGCTGCGGCGGGTGCGCTACCGGGTGGGGTACGTATTCCAGAATGCGGCGCTCTTCGATTCCCTGGACATCTACGAGAATGTGGAGATGGGCCTGCCGGAAGAGGAGCTCCGGGGGATGAAGCGACTCGATGTGACGCGGCGGGTCTGGGATGCGCTGGAGCTGGTCAACCTGGAGCCGGCACAGGTGCTCAGGAAGCTCCCGTCCGAGTTGTCCGGTGGGATGCGGAAACGGGCCGGAATCGCGCGGGCCATCGTCGGCCGTCCGCGGATCCTTCTCTGGGACGAGCCCACCACGGGGCTGGATCCCGTGAACACGGCGGCGGTGGAACGCCTCATCGTTCGTCTTTCCCAGGAGCTGAATGTGACGTCCATCATCGTGACCCATGACATTCAGGGCGGACTCGAGATGTGTGATCGTGTGGCTATGTTGGAGGGAGGACACCTACGGTTCATCGGAGAGCCGGACGCATTCCGGCAGAGTTCGGATCCGGTGGTCCGTGCCTTTGTGGATCGGGCGGCGGCCATGGCCGCCCTGGACGAGGTCGAGGTCTAGATGAGCAAGAGTTCGGGATCGCAGGGGAGGAGCACCTCCAACGGGCCGTCCCCCGAGGAGCTGGCCTTGGCCACGCCCTCCGTAGCCGGTGGCCGGGAGGTCCGCATCGGGATCTTCGTGCTCATTGGAGCGTTTGCCGTGCTTCTCCTCCTGTTTCTTCTGACCGATCCCGCCACCTTCCGGGGGCGATACATGATCACCACCCAGATGGTGGATGCCGGGGGCGTCCGCGCCGGAGATCCGGTTCAGATGCGGGGGGTGAACATCGGTCGTGTCAGGGGCTTCGAGATGCGCGATGCCGGCGTGGCCATCCATCTGGAGATCAATGGGCAGTGGGACATCCCCACCGACTCCCGCGCCCGTCTGGCAGGGGTCGGACTGCTGGGGGGTCGGACGGTGGAGATCGTCCCCGGTGACGCCGAGATGTCACTCCCACCAGGCAGCATTCTACCGGGAGAGGCCGGTGAGGGTATCCTGGATCTGGCGGACGCCCTGGGCGACGATGCCCTGGCCATCGCCGGGACCCTCCGGAGCCTTCTGGACGAGCAGGCGGTGGAGGGAATCCGGGCTTCAGCGTCGGATGTGGATCGCCTTCTCCAGACGCTGACGGCGGCTGCGGAAGAGCAGCGCGAGGAGCTCCGGGGCCTGTCCCGATCCCTCTCCGCTTCGGCGGGACAGGTCGAGGAGATACTGGCCCGGGACGAGATCGATCGGGCGCTGGCCCGCACCGATTCGACCCTCGCAACCCTGCAATCCGTGGGGGCCCGGTTGGATCGAGCCACCGGATCCCTGGAGACGATCCTTCAGCGCGTCGAGGACGGCGAAGGTACGCTGGGTCAGTTGGCGTCCAACGATGACCTCTACCGGAATCTCAACGAGGCGGCAGAGGCGATTCTGCGTCTGGCCGAAGACGTCCAGGAGAATCCCTCCCGGTATATTCGCCTTCGGTTGTTCTGACCGCCGGGACTCCGCCCGGGGCGAGACGTTCCGGCCCGGGGTCCGGTGGAAACGAGAAGGCCCGGCCCCAGTCGTCAGGGGCCGGGCCTTCTCGTTTCAGGATGAGTCGGAATGGAAACTCCCGCTACCAGCCGGGCGAGAGCTGGAAGCCCCAGTGGGCGCCCTTCTGCGGACGCTGCCAGGGCCGGGCGTAGTACGCTTCCATGACGAACATTCCCATGAGGTTGATCCGGGCTCCGACACCGGTGCTGGCTACGGGGATCCGCTCCAGGGAGTCCGTGCTCCACTTCAGGGTCGGCTCGTTGGCGCCGTCCCAGGCAAGGCCGGCGTCGGCAAAGAAGACCAGCTCGGTGGGGAGAAACGCGAAGTCGAAGACCCCGAGTTGCTCGGTTCCGATCAGCGGTACCCGGACCTCGGCATTCATCACCCCGACCCGATGCCCCTGGAGGCGGGTGAAGGTGGGGCAGGACCCGAACTCCTCCGAGGCCTGACACTCCAGGCTCGGCTCGAACGAGTAGGCTGAATACCCGCGCATGTAGGTTTCCCACCCCAGGAAGAAGGGTCGCACGGCCTGGAATCCCAGCTGCTGAGGATCCCGGATCTCACTCTCCACATCGGAGCCGTAGCGTCCCCGGTGCATCCCTCGGAAGGCGAGGGTCAAGTTGCGATGCGGGTTGAAGTACCGACGGTAATCCAGGTTCACCGATTGGAAGTTCACCGTGCCGTAGGTATTCCCCACCTCGAGCCGATACCGACCCCCACGGATGGGGGAGGTGAACCCGAAGAAGGAGTTGTCGCCCACCAGCGCCACCGACGTCTGGAAAAGATTCTGGGCGTCGGGCAGCCCCTCGGTGATGGTCTCCCGGCGTGGGCGCTCCACCAGTTGGCCAAACTGGTTCAGAATGTACTTCTCACGCTCCAGGTCATAGCTGATCCGGGTGACTCCTCCACTCAGGTCCAGCCTGCGGGTCTGGGAGAAGGGATACGAAATGAGACCCTGGGCCGAGGTATCGAAGATGCGCAGCCGCTCCAGGGTGTAGCTCAGGTCCCCCGTCGGCTCCCGGCCGTAATAGGCATAGGGCAGCAGATAAGGGATCCGACCCCCGGAGACCCCCCAGTTCCAGCGGCGTTCGCGGTTCTGATAGACCATCTGGCCCCCCAGATCCTTGAGGGTGCCCTGGGCCTGGACCGCTACCCCCAGATTCCGATTCCCCAGCATGTCGGAGAAGAAGGCGGCAGCCGATCCGCCCACAAAGGTCCCGAAGGCGTCGGTACCGACGCCAACGGAGGGTTGACCGACCCAATCCAGGGTGAGGCCGGAATCGTAGTCCTGGGAATCGGAGCTGGGCCAGCGCCCGTCCGGAGCCAGGCCGATGGAATAGTCGTCGAGCCCGGCCTGGATCCGGGAAGGGAAGCGAAATTCAGTTGGAGGAACCAGTCTGCCGGTCGGATCCAGGGTTTCGGCTACGGCCCGGACCCCCTGCGCCTCCTGGGAGTCCATGGAGTAGATGTGGTACTGAAACTCATCGAAGACCGAGAAGACCACGGTCCCGGTTTGCTGGGCCACACTCATGGCCGGCGCGTTCTCCGAAATGCCGCTGACGCCGGTGGCAATCCGTGTGACGCGCTGGATCTCCTCGCTGGCCAGCTCCAACCGGTA
>PWZC01000083.1 GCA_003567615.1 Gemmatimonadota bacterium
CCCGGAGTCTCCCGCCATGCAAGATGCCTTCGGTTCTCCGGACCCGCACCACGGATCCGGCGCCTCAACCTTCGGACCCCTCCCCCAATCCGCCCGGACCTGGGCCATGATCTGCCACGTGGCGGGACTCGGGGGATATTTCATCCCCATCGCCGGGAGTATCATCCTCCCCCTGGTGATCTGGCTTCTCAAGAGGGATGAGCACCCCTTCATCGACGACCAGGGGAAGGAGGCGTTGAACTTCCAGATCACGCTCATCCTCTACTGGGTGGTGGCAGGGATCCTGGTTCTCCTCCTGGTGGGATTCCTACTCTTCCTCCTCATTCCCCTCTATCAGATCCTCATGATCGCCATCGCGGCCGTGAAGTCCCGCGCCGGGGACCGCTACCGGTATCCATTCATCATCCGGTTCCTGACCTGACGTCGTGGCGTCGCAGGGACGAGGTGAGGGGGCGGGCACCACCGCTTCCCAAGGGGCGGTGGCTCAGTCCGGGCCCGGCGAGTCCGGGCCCGGCGCAGGAGGGACTCACCCCGGGCAGCTCACATTGGGATTGTAGGGCGCGAAGGTCCCCTCCG
Source organism: Gemmatimonadota bacterium (assembly GCA_003567615.1). Taxonomy (GTDB): domain Bacteria; phylum Gemmatimonadota; class Gemmatimonadetes; order Longimicrobiales; family Gaopeijiaceae; genus PWLA01. The sequence goes on from PWZC01000083.1 coordinate 577, forward strand.
GATTATCCTTCCAGAGCCAGACGTGGAGGGTGTAGGCGGAGGCCATCTCGGGGTGCGGGTGATTCGGGTTCGGCGGATCGTAGGGGACGCCTGCCACCGAGGGGGGCGAAGTATGGCCGGTCGCATACCACGCCTCGGCATTGACCATGAACTCCACCCCCACCAACTCCATCCGCCCGTCGTCGGTGGGCACGTACAGGAGCATCTCGGGGTGGGCAGGATCTACGGCGATGTCGGCGATTCGGTGTGGGTGAGCATAGTGGATCCCCATTCCACCAGTGGGGGATCCCACACACGGGCTGAAGGCTATGAATCCGTCCTCCACCGCCCGGGCGTAGTCGTGGTACTGGGACGTCCCGGCCCGCATCCGGGCCAGGTCGGGAGCGCCCCGAGCCGGAGCCTCCACACCCCGGGAAGGGGTGGAGGCGTGGAAGGCCTGGCCGTGCTGGACTTCCTCGGCGGCGGCCTGTCCACCGGCATCACAGCCCCCCATCATGGCAACGCTGGCCAGGGTCAGCACAAGAAGGGGAAGGCGAAGAGACGTCATGGCTTGCTCTCCTGATGAGGTTCGGGCCTCGGCCCTCAGTTCCCTGCCACCGGGCAGCTCAGCTCCGAGTTGAAGGGAGCGAACATCCCCTGCGGGTTGTCCTTCCAGTTCCAGACGTGGAGGGTGTAGGAGGTATTGGGGAGCGAGCCCGGTTCGGCATTCGGGTTCGGGGGGTCGTACCGCACACCGGCCACCTCGGGAAAGACATCGGGTCCGTACTCGGCGTGCCAGGCTTCGGCGTTCACCGCGAACTCCACCCCGACCAGCTCCATCCCGCCCCGCCCGTCAGGGAAGTAGAGGAGGATCTCCGGCCGGGAGGGATCCACCCCGATATCGGCGAACCGCTCGAAGTTCACGTAGTGATGGCCCATGGCTCCCGTCCACGGGAAGTTGGGGATGGGGGGAGCCTGCACGCAGCCGCTCACGTCGATGAATCCGTCGGCAAGGGCCCGGGCTTCGTTCCGATACCGAGCCGATCCGGCGCGCATCATGGCCAGGTCTGGGGCACCGATGCCGTGCGGCGAAGCAGGGCGCGCCGTGACCACGTCATGCCCTGAGTGATCACCATGCAGGGCGTCGAAGCTGAGCGGGCTCTCGGTGGGGGTCGAATCGCAAGCAACGAGGGTAGCAGCGCTTGCCAGGGCCAGGGCAGCCAGGGGAAGGCGGAAGGACTTCATGGGTGGTTCTCCAGGGAGTGGGTTGGTTTTACGTCGGCTTACACTTGCTCCTGCGCACAACCGGTTCGGAGGGGGCAGATTCGGAATTATTGCCGGAGTACTCTTCGGCCCCCTATTCTGCAGGCATGACTGATTCAGAGACGTCCCAGGAGGTGGCCGTCGACTTCCTCTACGATGAACTCCGGGAGTTGGCCCACCGATACCGGGTTCGGGAGGGACTCGGGGCCACCCTCCACACGACGGAGTTGGTCCACGAGGCGTGGCTCCGTTTCGGCGATGACGAACGGGTGGTCGCTCGAGGCCGAGCCTACTTCTTCGGCGCCGCCGCCCAGGCCATGCGCCGGGTCCTGGTGGATGCGGCCCGGCGCCGGGCCGCGGCGAAGCGGGGGGGAGACCTGGCCCGGGTTACGCTGGGAGAGGAGCAGGTTGCCGTCGACGGGTACGCCTCGGACCTCCTGGATCTGGATCGTGCCCTCTCCCATTTGGACCGGGAGCATCCTCGGCTGGCGCGGGTGGTGGAGCTCCGCTTCTTCGGTGGTCTGAGTGTGGAAGAGACGGCGTCGACCCTTGAGGTGTCTCCTCGGACGGTGAAGGGGGACTGGGCGTTGGCCCGGGCCTGGTTGCACGAAACCCTGGACGGCGGCCGCCCGCCGGGAGGATAGATGGACGGGGCCCAGACGCCGACTCCCCGGTGGGAGCGGATTTCCCATCTGTTCCAGGAAGCGCTGGAGCTCTCGCAGGACGACCGGGCAGCATTTCTGGAAGAGGCCGCCGGTGATGATCCGGACCTCCGGGAGCGGGTGTCGTCCCTCCTGCTGGCCCACGATGCCGCCCGGGAGGGAGAGGATCGGCTGGGCGGGTTGGTGTCGGGGCTGGAGGCTGGTCGGGCCGCTTCCCTGCTGCGACACGCGACGTGGGCGACCGGTGGCCCCGAGCCTCCTTCCCGGGAGTCTGATCCTGGCTCCAGCGCCCATGGTCCCGCCACGGATGGCCCCCTCCCCGGAGAGATGGTCGGTGGCTACCGCATCCTGCGGCGGTTGGGACGGGGGGGGATGGGGTCGGTCTACGAAGCCCACGACCCGGTGCTGGACCGGATCGTCGCCCTCAAGTTCCTCTCGTCGCGGGGTGGCTCGGACGCTCGTCTCCTGGAGGAGGCTCGGGCTGCATCGGCCCTGGACCACCCGGGAATCGGCACGGTCTACGAGATCGCAACGGACGACGGCGGGCGATCCTTCATCGCCATGGCCCGCTATCCCGGCGGCACGCTCCGGGATCGACTCCGGCGGGGTCCCCTGTCGGTGGATGAAGCGGCCCACATCGGAGCAGCGGTGGCCGAGGCCCTGGGCGCGGCGCACGCCAGGGGGATCCTTCATCTGGATGTGAAGCCCGAGAACCTCCTCTTCGATGAGTCGGGGCAGGTGAAGGTGGTGGATTTCGGGATTTCCAGGATGGTCTCGTCGGAGGTGGCCGCCGAGGGCACGGCCGGGACCCTCGCCTACATGAGTCCTGAACGGCTGAAGGGGCGATCGGTTGATGGGCGGGCTGATATCTGGGCCCTGGGCGTCGTCCTTTTCGAGATGCTGACCGGGCGCCATCCGCTGCAGGGGCGGGAAGCTCCGGAGGTTTCCGAGGTGGTTCGGAGTGGAGAGCTCGGGGCCCTGGCCCCGGTGGTTGAGCACTGTCTGGCGTCCGACCCGGAGGATCGTCCCGCCGCCGGTGAAGCGGTGGCCACCGCACTCCGGGCAGCCGTGGCCGTGGCCGAGGCGCCCCGGCCCGCCCGTGGAGGCAGCCGGCTCCCTCCTCTTCCCACAGCTCTGATCGGTGCGGCCGCCCTGGTGATCCTGGCTCTCGTGATGGGCGCCGTGGCCCGTCAGTCCCCTCGACTTGTGGAGGCCCGAGGATTCGCCGGTGAGGCCTTCGCGCCCCGTGGGCAGGTGCTGGTGACCGAGTTCCAGGTGGGGGATGGGCTGGCCGATCTGGCCATAGCCACCCGGGAGGCCTTGGTGGTGGACCTGCAGCAGTCCGGCTTCGTGCGGGTCGTGGCCCGAGGGCGGGTAGAAGAGACCCTGGGCCGTATGGGTCATACCGCCGACACGCCCCTGGAGGGTGGTCTGGCGCTGGAGGTGGCGGAGCGCCTGGGGGCCGGAGCGGTACTCCAGACATCCGTGGCCCGCGTAGGCAGCCGCTACGTCCTGGCCGGTCGGGCGCTGAACCCCCGCTCCGGAGAGGAGCTCTTCTCGGTTCGGACCTCCGGAGGGGAACGGCGTCTCCTTGGAGCGGTGGAGCGCCTCTCCCGGGAGGTACGGCTGCGCCTGGGCGAGGCATCGGAGTCACTGGCCGAGAGTCGACCCCTTCCCCAGGTGACAACCGCGTCGCTGGATGCCCTCCGCCTCTATGCCCTGGCGGAGCGGGCCATGGCCGAGGACCCGACCCGGGTTGTCGCCTACCTGGACGCTGCGCTGGAGCTGGATCCGGAGTTTGCCATGGCCCACCGGTTGGCGGCGGCGGCGGGGTTCAACCGCATGCGCTTCCAGGACACCGCTCACCACCTCGGACTGGCCTGGGAGTACCGGGACCGCCTCCCGGATCGGGAGCGTTGGCTGGTAGAGGCGGCCCACGCCTCCGACACCCGGTACGATCCCTTTGCGGCCGAAGGACTGTACCAACGGATCGTGGCACGCTTCCCCGACGAACGCATCGCCTGGGCCAACCTGGGGAACACCCGGGTCTCGTGGCTGGCCGATCCCGAGGGGGGGCTGGCGGCGCTGGTCCGGGCCGTGGAGTTGGAGCCCGAGACCCTTCCAACACTCCCGGGGGCTGCCCAGCTGGCCCTCATCCTGGGGCGATTGGAGCAGGCTGACGCCCTCATGGCCAAGGCCTCAGGGTCCGGTTTTGAAGCCATGCTCGCCCGCTGGCAGGTGAGCCGTGCCTTCTGGCTGGCCGATGACGCTGGGATCTCCGAGGCCTGTGAGCACCTTCTCGAGGCGGGACATCCGCAGATTCCCCAGGCGGACCCGAGGGAGGTCTGCGGAAGCATACTCCTGGTTCAGGGGGATCGGGACGGTGCTCTTCCCCTCCTCCAGTCGGTGGGCGAGGAATACATCCGGCGCGGGAGCTATCGGAATCTGGCCAGTGTTCTACAGTCGCTGGCGGTAGCGGACCTGATGGTGGGTGATACGGTGGCCGCCAGGTCGCACTTCACCCGAGCCATGGAGTTGGCGGATCCCGGTGCCTTCGGTGAGCCGGACCGCTACATCTACCGCACGAATCTGCAGGTGCACGCCGCCCTTTTGGGCTGGATCGATCTGGTGGAGGCCATCGGACGGCGCTACCCGGCCCTGCCCGATCCTGATCACCTGCTGGGTCGTGGGGGTGAACACCTGGTCCGGGCTGCCCTGGCGCTTGCGAAGGGAGATGGGGACGGGGCTCTTCTCGAACTGGAAGCCGCCTTTCCCACCGGCGTCATGGCCATGGGATGGCGCACGTACGACGAGATCCTGCGGGCCCGGGCCTTCGAACTGCTCGGGGAAGCCGAGCTGTCTGCCGGCCACTACCGGCGAGCGGCGGACCGGGGCTGGGCGGGATTTCCAGGGCTCACCAAGGACCGCCTGATGATTCTGGAGGCGTTGGCCGGCCTGGAGCGGTTGAGCGGGAGTGGTGGCCCCGTCGCGGCCGAGGACAGCAGGCGCGCGGGGGTCGACTCACCCCAGGATGTCTGATCGGAAGAAGCGAGCTTGCCCGGGCTCGTCGATGGCGTCGGAACCGTCGGGGCCACATGTTGGGCAGGACGGGCCACACCCTCGTCCTCCTGCGTATTCTCCGGTGGCCGAAGACGTTCGGCCTGTGGCCCAGCGGCTCTCAAATCTCTTTCCCCTTCCACCTTCCGGTTCTGTCCATGACCCCTCGGCGCCCGTCCTGCCTACACCTCTCGGCATTGGCCCTGATCTTCTTCGGGGTTCCAACCCCGGTCCTCCAGGCCCAGTCCATCACCGGGTTCACTGCCGAGCGAGCCACCGCTCAACTCATGTGCGAGACCGCCCTGGCCGACGTTCCCTCCTCGGACCGCTTCCGGGAGCGGTTGCGGGCCCTCTCCGCCGAGCCGAATCCAGCTGGGTCCGAGGCCAATGAACGAGTGGCCGAGTACCTGGCGGAGCAGATGGCCGCGGCGGGCTTCCGCATCGACCGCTACCCGTACGACCTCTACATGCCCTCGCCCGAATCGGCCCACCACA
>PWZC01000065.1 GCA_003567615.1 Gemmatimonadota bacterium
AGCATCCCCACCAGGATCATGATGTTCGCCACCAGGGGAAGGAGCGCCGTGACCATGACGTCCTTCAGGATTCCCACGTCTCCGATGATCCGAACCACCAGATCGCCGGATCGTGCCCGGTCATGGAAGCGGCCCTGGAGATCCTGGAGATGGAGAAAGAGGTCGTGGCGAACCCGGGTCAGAACCCGGTTCCCGGCCAGGGCGAAGGCCACGGTGGAGGAGTAGGCCGAGATGGCCCGGACCAGGGCGATGGCCACCACAGCCACGGCACAGAGGAGGATCAGGGTGCCTGGGGTGGCGGAGGCGTCTCCGGGCGAGCCCGGAAGTGCGCCATGACCGGTAAAGCTGTCGATGACGAACTTGAGGGGCCAGGGCGTGAGGAGGCGCATCCCCACTTCCAGGAAGAGCGCGAGTACCCCCCCGATCAGGAGCTTCCTCTCCTCCCGGAGAAAGGGTGCGAAGCGCTGCACGAAGGGCCGTAGCTGCCGCAAGGCCCCCCTCAGGGTGGACGGGCGACTCACAGGCGGCCTCCTGCCGGCACGAGGGCCTCCCGTTTGAAGGCACGTACCTCCCGGAGGATACGTCCGACGACGTGATCCCACGTGAAGTTCTCGTGGATCCGCCGGCGGGCGCTGGTTCCCAGGCGTTCCCGGAGGGACGGATCCACCGTCAGGCGCAGGATTGCCTCCGCAAGGGACCCGGCATCACCGGGGGTCACCAGAAGTCCGTGGTCCCCGTTCGAGATGATGTCCTCGATGGTACCGAAGCGGCTCGCCACCACCGGGAGTCCGGCAGCCATGTACTCGAGGATCTTGAGAGGCGAGAAGTAGAAGTCGGACGGGTCGACCGGTGCGGGGTACGGGGCTACCGCCACATCCATGGCCGAGAGGAGCCGGGGGATCGCCGCGTGGGGGACTGCGCCGGTGAAGTCGACGTGGGCGGCCATGTTCCGTCTCGCCACCTCCTCTTCCAGGGTGGAGCGCTGGGGTCCGTCGCCGACGATGAGGAGCCTGAAGTCGGAGCCCCCGCCCAGGCGCCCCCCGTCCCGGAGGCGGGCCATGGCCCGGATGAGAATCTCCACACCGTGCCAGGGCTTCAACGTCCCCACGAAACCGACGGTGAACGGATCGTCCTGAGACCGTGAGCGGGATCGTGCTCCTATCTCGTATGGGCTGGACGCTAGCTCGAAGCGGCGGGGATCGACCCCGTTGGGGATGACCAGCGTCTGCCCATCGGAGTTCGGATCGATGGAGCGGATCCAGCGGGCCACAGGCTCGGAAACCGCCACGCGAAGATGGGCCGAGCGGAGGGCGGACCGGGTCACCTCGAGGGCCCCATCCCCGTCGCAGAGTTCTCGATGGCGCCCCTGTTCTTCCACCAGCGGCGCATTCACCTCGAGGACGGAGGGAACCCCGGCATCCGATGCATAGCGCATCCCCTGGTCGCTCCAGAGCGAGTACCTCTGATAGATGAGGTCGAAGGGACCGAGCCGCTCAAGCTCCTGGCGGAGCACATGGTCGAACGCCCGGGCCTGGCGCTCGCGAGCGGCGGCGTCCGGGCCCCTGGGAGCCGGAAGGGTGTGGACCGGCACATCAGTGAGCCCGGACGGGGCCTCTCCTCCTCGCCGGCATGTGAAGATCTCCGGTCGATGGCCCGCGCGGGACAGGGTGCGGACCACCTCCTGAACATGGATGGAGGCCCCCTTTCGACCGAATACAGGCACGCCGGGGTCGGTGCATACGTACCCGATTCGAAGGGGTGGTCCAGAGGAGGGATCAGGCCGCATGGGTCTGGACCTCCTGCTTCAGCTCGAAGTGGGTCCGGAGGAGCGCGGCGTTTCGTCGGACGTCGAACCTCTCTTCGATTCGTCTGCGGGCGTGTCGGGCCAACCGGCCGGCCAACTCCTGGTCCGCAAGGAGGCGCTCGGAGGCGTGGGCCAGTGCCTCCGGGTCCCGGGGCGGCACGAGGAGTCCGGTGACGCCGTCATCCACGAGTTCGGGAATCCCCGTCACCGGCGTCGACACGCACGGAACTCCGAGAGCCATGGCCTCCAGAAGCACTGTTGGAAGTCCGTCCCGATCCCCGGTCGATGCTTCGATGCAGGGGGCGGCCAGGAGGGTGGATCGCTTCAACTCGTCCAGTACCTTCTGCCTCGGCAGGGGACCGACCAACTCCACGAGGTCTTCCACTTCCAGGTCCCGAATCAGGGCCTCGAGTTCGGCCCGCCCATCTCCCGCACCTACGATGCGACACTGGAAGGGAGTCCCGCGTGCGCGGAGTTCGGCGCAGGCCTTCACGAGAAACGGGAAGCCCTTCTTCTCCACCAGGCGTCCGACGGCAAGGATCCTCCCTGAGGGCCGGGGTCCGGCGGCAAAGGGAAAGTCGGAAAGGTCCAGACCGTTGTAGATCCGGCTGACACCCTCAGCGGCCCGCCCGAATCGGCGTCGAAGATCGGCGACATTGAAATCGCTCACGGTCACCACCGATGAGGCCTGGCTCAGCTTGATGCGCAGGTCCCTGTCGTCCACCTCCTCGTGGAAGATGTCCTTGGCGTGAGCCGTGAAGGTGTATCGGATCCCGGCGAGGCGGGCCGCGAGACGAGCCACCGATGTCGCGGATGTGGCGAAGTGGGCGTGGAGATGGTGGATGCCCCGGTCCCGGACCTGGAGGGCCAGCTCCATGGCCTGATAGACGACGCAGGGATCGGTCTCCCCGGCCCCCTCAATCACCTCGGTGGCCCCGGGCAGCTCTCGCATCACCACCTTCAGCGTTCGCCAGAACACCCTTGAGCGTACGGACCGGGCTCCCGGGAGGTACGTCACCGGCGCTCGCACCCGCCCGATTTCCGCCTGGAAGTGGCTGTCGACTGGAGCGCGCAGGGCGAAGATGGAGATGTTGATTCCGGCCTGCTCGTGAGCCAGGATCTCATTCACCACGAAGGTCTCCGAGAATCTCGGATATCGCTTCACGACGTATCCCACATGGGGTGTCTTCGGGTTGCTCATGACTGACCTCCTTTCTGGCTTGACCGGTCGAAGATGAAGCCGGCTCCCTGTTCCTTCCGGTCTGTGAGTTCGAGGGTGAGATGGCGCAGACGCTCGAGGCCCTTGAAGTCGACGCGTCGAGTGGAGTCCTTCTGGAGGGGGGAGTCCTTCTCCATCCACTGCGAGAGTGCCGAGGGGGTCAGAACGTCGGGGTGGAGCCAGTCCAGCAGCCCCAGCCCGCCCATCCGCTCGGCTCGGATCCTCTGTTCCTGTCGCGGCTTGACCCGGGGGACCACGAGAGCCCGACGACGGCTGATGAGGACCTCGCAGACAGAGTTGTATCCGGCCATGGAGATGACGCCGTCCGCCGCATTCACCAGTCCTGAGGTTCCGGGCACGAAGTCGAGGACCTGCAGGTCGCGGCGCGCTCCGGAGATCTTCCGGATCCGGTCCCGGGAGTCCTGCGGCAGGTAGGGGCCCTGGACAAGGACTCCCCGCTTCCCTTCGGGGAATTCGGCTTCGGCAAACGCCTCAGCCAGCCGACCCCCGTCCTGACCGCCACCTGTATGGCAGAGCAGGTAGGGTCCCGGCGCTTCGCCTGGACGTCGACCCCCCGCCGACCCGCCCCGGAGTGATGCTGCGGGGGAGGGATCGTCGTGGTGCCGGCGGGGATCGAGGTACCCTGTGAATCTGGTCCGGCGGGATACGGCAGAACTGAATCCACATTCCCTGATGAGGTCGTAGATGCGCGGGTCCCCGTAGACCCAGACGGCATCATAGAATTCCTCGACCACCTCATCGCTCCCGTTGCCCGCCCACTCGCTACGGACCTGCTCCGGCTCATCGAGAATGTCCCTGAGGCCCAGGACCACGCGGGTCCCTCGAGCCCTCAGGTGTTCAAGGGAGGGCAGCAACTCTCCGCAGAGACCTGCCGGGTGCTTGTCCACGATGAGGAGATCGGGGCGATAGGCCTCCAGTGCCGACGTGAGAACATTCCGTCTGACCTCAGCGAGATGAGCCGCTTCGATGCCGAGTCGCCGGGGTCGATACTGTCCATTCCCGGTCTTCTTCAGCCCCGGCAACGTGAGGCAGCCAACCGATTCAGGGAGCCCGAATCGGGTGAGTTCAGGCGCACCTGCGATGAGGAGGATGGCTGCGGCTGTGGGGGGCTGCGAGAGGGAAGTGGCGATGAGAGCGTTTCGCCTCAAGTGTCCCAGCCCCATCCCGTCGTGGGAGTAGAGTGCAACGCGAAGAGGAGGGGGCTGGGACATGACTCCGCCGGTTAGCGAGGAATGGATTGCTAGGCTTGCCCGTTGGAAGGGGCAATGTCCATTCCTTGCGCTTCGCCCTGCGCAGACACCTGACACGATTCCCGTAAACGTCATTCCCACAATACGTTACCAGAACACACCGTGGGCTCCCCGGACCTCGGGGAGACCCCTCGGCACGCACTGTTTTGTTGCATCAACTGAGTACACCGACCCATTTTGTACTTGGGGCGTGATGTCTCCACCCTGCCTCCTGCCTGTCCAGTCCCCAACCGGCCCCCAACTCAATGGCCCCAATGCGGCTCCTCACGTTGCTTTCCGACGGGGCGCTCGATCCCGAGGCCCCAAATGGGAAGGCCGCGGCCTTCGAGATGGTTCGGGCCGCTACCCTGTCGGAACTCCTGCAGAAGCTTCCCAGCGAGGAGTGGGCTGCCGTCATCCTTTCGTTGGATTCCGAGCTGGTGAGCGAGGTGATCGTGGAGCGGATCGCGCGAGCTCCGGGGTGCGGAGCCCTCATTCTCACGGCGCCCGGTGCTGAGTTGGGCGCGGCCCTCCTCTCTCAACGGGTGGGCGCGCTGGCGCTGATTCAGGAACCGTTCGGCCTGGACGAGATTGCTCGACGACTGGAACTCCTCGGCGACGAAGGACCGGTGGCCCACCTTTCCGACCAGTCCGGGCAGGGTGCCGACGCCCCGCCCTCCCCGCGACTCCTGGGCGAGAGCCAGGCCATGGCGGCCCTGTTCGAGTCGATCGCGCGAGTCGCCGCGTCGGATGCTACGGTCCTCATCACCGGGGAATCGGGTACGGGAAAGGAGGTCGTGGCACAAACGCTGCACGAACACAGCGCCCGCGTGTCCGGTCCTTTCGTGGCCGTGAACTGCGCCGCCATTCCCGAGCAACTCCTGGAGTCGGAGCTCTTCGGGCAAGAAAAGGGAGCCTTTACCGGTGCATCGGCAGCCAGAATCGGCCGCTTCGAGCGAGCCTCCGGCGGAACTCTATTCCTGGACGAGATCGGGGACATGAGCATGGTCCTGCAGGCCAAGCTCCTGCGCGCCCTCGAATCCCGACAGGTCGAGCCTCTGGGTGCCATCCAGTCCCGGCCCATCGACGTCCGGGTCATCGCCGCCACGAACCAGGATCTGAGTAGCGCCATGTCGGAGGGCGGTTTCCGCGAGGACCTCTACTTCCGCCTGGCCGTGGTGGAGCTTTCACTTCCTCCGCTCCGGGAACGGCCGGAGGACATCCGACCACTTGCCCTCCACTTCGCAGCGCTCCAGGCCCGCCGATACGGCAGGCCCATCGAGGCCATCACGGAAGCGGCCCTCCAGAGACTGGCTGCGTACGACTGGCCCGGAAACGTGCGTGAGCTTCGAAACGTCCTGGATCGGGCCGTACTTCTCGCGGTGGGTTCCACCCTCCGGGTTGGGCACCTCCGACTCGATAGTGCCTCCCCACGAGCGTCGCCCCGCTCCGCTCGCGAGCAGGGAATGGGGTACCCTACCAGCTTCTCCCTTGCCCAGGTGGAGGCCGACCACATCTCCCGGGTGATGGACTCCGTCGATGGGCAGTTGGGCCTGGCCGCCGAGGTCCTGGGGATCCATCGGAACACGTTGTCACGAAAGCTGCGAGCCGGAGGCCCCGAATGAGGGCAGGCCGACGCTGGGGATGCTCCATAACAGGGCCG
>PWZC01000057.1 GCA_003567615.1 Gemmatimonadota bacterium
TCCATCTGGTTCGGGCCGACGCGCCCCAGGCCGTCCCGGTCCTCCTGGGAATGGGGGAATACCAGCGACTGACGCTGGATCGGGAGGGCGAACAGGTGGCCTTTCTCACCAACCGTGATGCCTGGAACGGAGACGATGAGGAGCCACCCTTCTCCCTCTTCCATGCCCCGCTGGACGGCTCGGAGGCTCGAGCCGTGGCCTCCGCCGGGGTCGACGGAGTGCCTGCCGGATGGCTGGTCAGCACCAACGGCGCCGTCTCCTTCAGCCACGACGGTTCCCGCGTCTTCTTCGGGACCGCTCCACCGCCACCCCCGGAGGCGGATGAGGATGACCCCATGCTCCAGAACGTCCAGGTCGATGTCTGGAACTGGCGGGACGACTTCCTCCAGTCCCACCAGCTCAGAGATCTGAACCAGGAACGTCGCCGCAGCTACCAGGCCGTCTTCCACCGTGACGAGGCCCGGGTGGTTCAACTCGCCCATGAGTCCATGATGCAGGTTCAGGTGGGATCTCGCGGGGATTCCCATGTGGCCCTGGGTACCGATGACCGGCCCTACCGCCAGATCGTCTCGTGGGACACCCGGTTCACCGACCACTACCTGGTGGATCCCCGGACCGGAGAGCGGGAGCCCATCGCCACCAAGCTCCGGAGTTCAGCCAATCTCTCCCCTGCTTCGGAGTTCGTCTTCTGGTGGGACGGAGGAGATTTCGAGGGAACCCAGCCTCGGGGTTGGATGGTCATGGACCTGGAGACGCGGGAGGTGGTGAACGTCACGGAAGCCATCCCCTTCCCGGTGTACAACGAACTGAGCGATCGCACGGCGCCCCCCGGTTCCTACGGACTGGCCGGGTGGACCGAGGGAGATCGCTACCTCCTGGTCTACGACGCCTGGGACATCTGGCGGGTGGACCCACGGGGGCAGGAGACGCCGGTGAACCTTACCGACGGCTACGGTCGGGACCAGGAGGTCCGTCTGCGGGTGGTCCGCCTCGGGCTGGACGAACCCTTCCTCCCCATTGACGACGACATCCTCCTTTCGGCCTTCAGCAACACCACAAAGGCGGCGGGCTACTACCGCACGCGGCTGGACGGATCCCGAACCCCGGGTGCCCTGGTCATGGACGACGTGGCCTTCGGGTCGCTGGAGGTGGCACGGGACGCCGATGTGAAGCTCTTCACCAAGCGTACCTTCGAGATGTTCCCGGACCTCTGGGTGTCGGACCAGGACTTCCGGGGACAACGGCGACTCACCGACGCGAACCCGCAGCAGGCCGAATACGTCTGGGGATCGGCCGAATTGGTGAATTGGACATCCACCGACGGTGAGGAGCTTCAGGGGATCCTCTACAAGCCGGAGAACTTCGATCCCACGGAAGAGTGGCCCATGATGGTCTTCTTCTACGAGCGCTCGTCCAACGGTCTGCACAACCATTTCGTACCCTCCACCGGCACGTCCATCAACCGGAGCTTCTATGTGAGCCGGGGCTACGTCCTCTTCGTTCCGGACATTCCGTACAAGCCCGGCTATCCCGGTGAGAGCGCCATGAACGCCATCGTCCCCGGCGTCCTTTCCATTGTGGATCAGGGGTACATCGACCGGAGCCGCATCGGGGTACAGGGGCACTCCTGGGGTGGGTATCAGATCGCGTACATGATCACCCGGACCAATCTCTTCGCGGCGGCCGAGGCCGGGGCGCCGGTCACCAACATGACCAGCGCGTACGGAGGAATCCGGTGGGCCAGCGGCCGGGTTCGCCAGATGCAGTACGAGACCGGTCAGTCCCGGATCGGGGCGTCCCTGTGGGAGGCCCAGCACCGGTACATCGAGAATTCTCCCCTCTTCACAGCCTACAAGGTCGAGACGCCACTCCTCATGGTGCACAACGACGAGGATGGAGCGGTTCCATGGGAAGAGGGCATCCAGTTCTTCGTTGCCCTTCGGCGACTCGGAAAACCCGTGTGGCTCATCAACTACAACGGGCAGGGCCATGGGGTCTCGGGACGCTACCCCCAACTCGACTGGACCATGCGGATGCAGCAGTTCTTCGACCACTACCTGCAGGCGGCTCCGCCACCGGTCTGGATGGTGGATGGGGTCCCCGCACTGGCCAAGGGTCGGACGTTGGGACTCGAACTGGTGGAAGATGAGCCGGTGGCAGACGCCGACGGCGACGATGGAGACGACCGATCAGAGGATCGGGAGGGAGAAGGCGGACCGCAATGAGGTCCCTCATCGACGATTCAGACGTTCCACTTCCCTCTTGATCTCGCGGAGGAGGTGGAGGTGAGCCGGTGAGAGCGGCCCGCTGCCCATGGGGGTGACGGGCCGTTCGCCGGCACGTTCCGGTCGGACGCGGCCGAGACCGGAATCGGAGACCAGCCGCATCCGCTCGGCGATACGGTCCCGCAGTTCCTGTGCATCCCGGATCCCTTCGACTCGCAGCGCCCGGGCCTGCACGCCCTCGTTGGAGCCTGGTGTGGTTCCGGCGGCCGCCGTCTCCACCACCAGATCCTGGATTCCGAACAGGCGTTGGATGGGTCCCTGGCGAACGCTCAGATTCTGCACATTGTCGAAGCTCACCGTGTTTTCCTGGATGACCCAGAGCCCCCGCCGGTTGCGTAGGGCCTGGTCCGTCATGACATACCACGTGGCGTCGTAACGGAGGCGGAGCCCCAGACCGGTGATGATGACCAGGGTCACACCCGCACCCAGGGCCAGCACCGCCACCACGGGTCCCAGGGGTCCGCCGCCCATGGCCTCCAGGCCCAGACCCAGTCCAAGGACCGCCACGAACGCGGTGACGCCGAGGATCAGGGCAGAGGTGACGAGCCATCCCACAGTGAGATAGCTGAGGTAGGCAGGATCGGCGCGGAAGCTCCGGGTCCAGCGGGAAGCGCCCGGCGGCACTTCGGGCGGCCCCACCGGAACCTGCAGGAACTGGAAAAGCCGAAGCTGAAGCCCCTCATAGCCCGGCGTCGGCAGGGGCTCGGTCATACTCACCCGGAGTGCCCTGCATTCAGCCGCCGGAGTTCATCGCGGATCTGACGAAGAAGCCGGAGGGCTTCATCATCACCCTCCGGTCCCGCCGCCGTACCCGGCACCTCCGCAGCGGCCACTGCCGGGGAACGGCCGGCCGAAGCGCCGTCGTCTCCCAACTCATGGTCAGCTCCCCTCATCCGGGCGTAGAGGTAGTCCCTGAACGCCTCGGGCTCCGGCAGTCCTTCCAGCTTCATCTCCGGCCCGGAGCTCCCGGAGGCCGTGTGGAGATGAAGATCGGCCAGGCCCAGCTTTCGCTGGATGATCCCCCGTGTCATCTGGATGTCCTGAAGCCGTCGGTAGGTGAGGAAGACCTCCCGCCGGTTCAGTACGCCCCACGACATGGAGACCCCTTCGTCGTCGATCCGGTAACGAAGGGATCGATACCGGATCCAACCGGGGAGGAACAGGAGCGGAAAGAAGATGAGCCCGAACGCCGCCGAGATGGCGTAGTAGGTCAGCAGCCTCGGCTCTGGCCGCGTGATGGTGGTCGGGTCGAAGCCGAGCCGCTCCACCGAAGACTCCAGGAGTTCGCGGGCCTGGGGGTTCGGGTTCGAGGCCATGGTACCCGATCCTGGATCAGCTCGCCGAAGTGTGTGGCTCAGCGCACCGCACGGGGGAAGCGATTGTTCACCACATTGGCAAAGCTCGAGCCCCACCGGTAGTTGAACCCCAGCGACGCCTGATAGCGATAGGATGAGGGCAACGACTGCCGTCCCAGGAGGATGTCCTCATCCGGAATGCTCGCGGCCGGCGTATGGATGTTGTCGTTCACCAGCGCCGCCTCCCCGGACATGTTCAGCTCCAGGCCCCGGGTGATCCGGTAGCTCAGATCACCGGCCACTCCCATGGAGTAGAGCGATGCGTCGTGGAGATATTGGGAGGTGTCGAAGCCCAGGCCGGCATTTCCCCACTCCTCCCGGGCCCGGTACTGCACCGCGATGCGGTGCTGCGGAACCGTCTCGGAAAAGACCCCGTAGATGGTCTCTTCAGCGTAACGTGAGTTCTCGAAACCCACGGCGTAGTGGGCGATGAACTGGCGCCGAGTCGCTTCCTGATAGGGAAAGTAGTTGTATTCCACAGCCGGAGCCGCGTTGACACGGGAACGCTGATTCCGCTGCTGGGAATTCCGGGCTCCCAGATCGACCCCCACGGAGATGTGATCGGAAACACTCCGGACCAGCAAGGTGGACAGGCGCCAGGAAGTGAAGTCATTCCGGACCTCCCGGCCATCGGAGAGCTGCCGACTTTCCCGCCTCATATTCATCCATGAGGAGAGCTCGATCTTCCAATCGGGCGTGACCCGGTTGGCGGAGAAGCTCGGATTCATGCGGGTCTCGGTTCGCGTCTCCCGCAGATCCATGTTCCCGGACAGCCCCATCCGAAAGGTCCAGTAGTTCCACGGATCGTAGAAGGCATCTTCGGCTCCCGCTGAACCGTCTCCGTTGCCCCCGTCACCTGAACCCGAAGCGGACGTTGGACCGTCATACCCGATCCGGAAGAACTGACCGGAGCCCGTCTGGACCGAATACCGCACCAATCCCAACCGAAGGGTCTGGGTCAATCCGTCCTGGGTCTGCCGGCTCGAGTCGGTTCCGGTGGAGGTGAAGGTGAGATGATCGTCCAACCCCTCCATCTCCCTCAGTCCGAGGAAATCGATGCTGTACTGCCGCCCGCCGTTGGCGAGTCCGGTACTGGTGAAGATGATGTGCACGTCCGCATCGGCGCGGTCCCGCACCCAGTTCACGAAGTTGATCTCGGTGCGGAAGTGATCGAACGAGCAGTCCCGACCCACTTGGCAATCCAGGAACACCCTGGCCTGCTGGGCCCCTACTGTCCGGTCGGCCGAAAACAGTTGCGCCTGGAGACCCGGCATGGCCGAGGGCAGAACGAACAGGAGAGCAGCCACCAGCAGGAACGGAACGGAGGCGAACGCCACCGGGAATGATCGACGAGGCAGGCTCGAAGGCCAACCATTCGGTCCGGGGGAGGACATGGGGCTGTCACCTCGAAAATCCATTCGCTCGGCTCGGTCTTCTGAGAGGAGTGCGCGCGGACAACGGCGGATTGTCCAGCCCGACGGCCATCTGATGTATTCTATGCCAACTACTCCGGCAAGTTTCGTGCGGTGCTCCAAAGCACCAGGCACGCTCTTCCATCGTGGGTACTCATGTCATCATGGGTACTCATGCGTCACGGGTCCCAGAAGGTGGATGTGCTCGGGGCCCGAATCGTTAGGTGGCACTCGGCTCCATCCCGGAGGATCCCGATCCCGGATCCGTCCGGGAACGTCGGAGCGCCGGGACCGCCGACTCCGATTCTTCCGGACGGGATGAAGGCGGAGACGATGGAGATGGCGCCTTGCCGGCTCCTGATTCCGGATTCGCGGGGACCCCGCCGCCAGGGGTGGCGGCGGCCACCCGGCGTCCGGCCTGGGAGGCCGGCAGATAGTGGCGACCGAACCAGAGGGCTGCGTCGTCCACCACCGAGTACATGGTGGGAACCACCACCAGGGTGAGGAAGGTGGCGAAGATGATTCCCACGATCACCGCCACCGCCATGGGCCCCCACCAGGCCGCCTGCTCCCCGCCCCAATAAAGTTCGGGGCTCAGGCTGGCATAGAGACCGAAGAAGTTGAAGTTCAGCCCGATAGCCAGGGGCACCAGGCCGAGAGCCGTGGTGACCGCAGTCAGAACCACCGGTCTGAACCGGGTCAGTCCTCCCTGTACCAGGGCCTCCCTCCGGTCCATACCATCCCGATCCCGCAGGATATCGATGTAGTCGATGAGAACGATGGCGTTGTTCACCACGATCCCCGCCAGGGAAATGATCCCGACCCCCGTCATGATGATGACGAAGGGCATCTGGAAGA
>PWZC01000388.1 GCA_003567615.1 Gemmatimonadota bacterium
ACCCGCTCGGCCGTGAAGCTGCTGGTGACCACCACGCCCCGGCAGTGGCGGAGGGCTTCCCGTTCGGTCAGCGCGAAGCGGGACTCGAGGTGCGGTGGAAGACCGGCTTCGTCGGCCAGCGGGTGGTGCACCAGGGCGACGAGTCGAAGGCGACGGCCCTGGGCGCCCGCCTCGCGGGGAAGCCCGCCCAGCGCCAGGCCATCCACCAGTACCCGGCTTCCTTCGGGAAGCCCAGCCAGTACGCGCGCCATGGCCCTCCGGGCCCTTGGATCGGCGGCGGGGAACCGGCCCGGGAGCTCATGCAGGGGCATGTCCCATCCCCGACGGAGCAACTCTTCCCGCATACGGGCGTCGTAGAGGTAGCCACCGGTCCGCTGCCCCAGCGGCCCCGGCACAACCAGGTGCCAGGGGTCACCGGATCGGTACGGGCGCGAGTCGCCGGTACTCAAAGCTCCGCTTCGTAGGACGCCCAGGCCACGTGGGACTCGTTCAGGCGCACGGAGATGGAATGAAGGCCCTGGGCGCCCGGGCCCAGCTCGCCGGCCCTTACCCGGTCCCTGAGCCGCCGGAAGATCTCCTGGGCCAGGAACTCGGTGGTGGTGTTCTGCCCCTCGAACTCCGGGACCTCGTCCAGATTGCGGTAGTCCAGCTCATCGAGAATGCCCTTGAGCTCCCGGGCCGCCAGTCCGATATCCACCACCAGGCCATCCTCGTCGAGCTCGGCCCTTCGGAAGGTGGCGTCCACCACGTAGGTGGCACCGTGGAGGTTCTGCGCCGGGCCGAAGATCTCGCCCCGGAAGCTGTGGGCGATCATGAAGTGGTCCCTGACATTGAGACTGAACACGTGGCTTGACTCCTGACAGAGGTGGTTGGGTTCTTCAGGGCTGTGGCGGGGTCACCGGCACCACTTCCCCCTGATTTGCTTCATAGCGGATCCGGTGGCAGAGCACGCCGGGGTCGTCCCCGGCGGCGATACGGGCCATCACCGTGGGGAGATCCCGGAATGGGGACTCACCGCTGACGAGGCCATCCAGGTCCGGGTCTCCCGCCAGGAGGCGGAGGGCCAACTCCATGCGCCGGCGGTGATCCCAGCGCGCCGTCCGATGCGGTGGGATCCGCCCCACCTGGCTGCTCCGGATCGTGAGGCGACGGGAGTGGAAGTTTCCTCCAAGGGGAAGGGAGACGGGGCGATTGCCGAACCAGCTCACCTCCACCAGCGTGCCCTCGGCTCCCAGAAGGTCCAGCGCCCCCTCCAGTCCGGCCGGATTTCCGCTGGCGTGGAAGACCAGGTCGGCTTCCCGGGCCGGGTTCGGCAGCCGGTTCGGTGATGTCACCAGCGGAAGTCCAAGCCGCTCCGCCACCTCCCGTCGCTCCTGCGCCGGATCCACCAGGTTCACCCGGGTGCCGGGAATCCGTCGACAGAGGCGCGCGATGAGGAGCCCGACCACGCCGGCCCCGATGACCACGATGCGGTCGCCCACCGATGGAGCTGCGTCCCAGAGGGCGTTCACTGCCGTCTCCATGTTGGCGGTGAGCACGGCCCGGGAGGGGGGGAGTCCCTGGGGCAGGGGGGTCACGGCCCCGGCCGGAACCAGGTAGGCTTCCTGGTGCGGGAAGAGGCAGAAGACGGCTCGGCCCCAGAGTCGGGGATCGACTCCTTCTCCCACGGCATCGACCCGGCCCACGTTCTGATAGCCGTAGCAAACGGGACCCGGGAACTCTCCCTCCTGGAAAGGGGCCCGCATCTCGTCCCACTGGCTCTCGGGCACCCGCCCCTGGAAGACCAGGGACTCCGTTCCCCGGCTGATCCCCGAGAAGAGGGTCCGCACCCGAAGCTCACCGGGACCGGGATCCCCGACGGTGGCGGCGCGGATCTCCCCTCTACCGGGGGCGGTGATCCAGAAGGCTCGAGTCTGATTCATGGCGTATGTACGGGGATATGGCACCGCCCGGGCTGGACCCGCAGATCGGAACCGATGGAAGGCGGAGGGCGGTGGGAAGGAGGCGGGAGCTTTCGAAGCTGGTGCTCCGGAGGCGGCGTTCGCTCCGAGGGGGTGTGGAGGAGTCCCAAGCTGCGCAACCTCTTCCCCCAGTGGGTGATCCCGCTCATGCGGACCAGTGCGGGTGCGGCCACCAGACCGACCAGGATGGGCGACATCCAGAGGAGGAAGACGGGGGCCACGACCCCGATGGCCGCCGTCCAGACGACCCCGACAGCGCTCATCCAACCGGATCGCCGGAAGGCTTCGCCCCACCCCACCGCCCGACCTTCTCGGAGTTGGGGGCCCCAGGTCACATTGCGTCCGGCCAGAACGCCGCCGACGAAGGCGGTGTGCCAGAGCATCATGACGGGGGCCAGGATGATGCTGTGGAGCGTCTCGGCCAGGGCCCCGGCGGCGAGGCGTACCGCACCGCCGAACTCCCGCCGTCGGCGGAGGAGGGCCAGGATCACCCCCAACGCCTTGGGCAGGAAGAGGATGAGGGCCGTGGCCCCGAGAAGGGACAGCCACCCTCCGGCGGGACGATCCCGGATCTCTCCGGCAAGCCCCGATCCCGGCAGCGTCTCGATCACGACGGGGCCGTGCCCGCCCGGTACCAGCACGTAGACGGAGCCCAGGAGCAGGAGGAGGAGCCAGAGGGTGGAGGCCAGGTAGTTCACGGCTCCCAGAAGGAGGTGGAGGCGACTTACGGGATGAAACCCGCGAGAGCCCAGCAGCCGGAGGTGCTGCAGGCTTCCCTGGGCCCAACGCCGCTCCCGGACGGCGAAGTCCACCAGATTCCCCGGCACCTCTTCCCAACTCCCGGTGAGGTCCGCCGCCAGAACCACGTGCCATCCGGCCCGACGCAGGAGCGCCGCTTCCACGAAGTCGTGGCTCAATACCTCCCCCCCGAGGGGCGGTGACCCCTTGAGGACGGGAAGGCGGCCGTCGCGGGAGAACGGCTCCACCCGGAGGATGGCGTTGTGTCCCCAGTAGTTTCCCGCATCCCCCTGCCAGAAGGCCTGGCCCGCTGCCAGCATGGGGCTGTAGAGGGCAGCGGCGAACTGGACGAATCGGCCCAGAGGTGTTTCCTGGCGGGCCGGGATGGGAACGGTCTGGATGAGTCCGACCGCGGGATTCGCCTCCATCCGGCGCACCAACTCCACCAGGGTGCCACCGGCCATGAGGCTGTCGGCGTCCAGGACCACCATGAAATCGTACCCCGCTCCCCAGCGGTCGCAGAAGTCGGCGATGTTCCCCGCTTTCCGCCCGGTGTTGGCGGGGCGGCGCCGATACCGGATGGGGAGGCCCGCCACCAGCTCCTCTTCCCTCCGGGCGATGGCGGGGTCCGAGGTGTCGCTGAGGAGAAAAGCCTCGAAGGCCTCTCCGTGCCCGGTGGAATCCGCCGCCTCCAGCGAGGAGAGAAGTCCGGCCACCACCCGCTCCGGATCCTCATTGTAGGCGGGCATGACCAGGGCGATCCGGGAGCGAAGCGGACCGTCCACCGCCGCCGCCTCCCCACCGGAAACCCGTTTCAGGGTGAGGGGATCGCGCCGAAGGAGCTGCAAGGCGAAGCCTACGATCCCGTTCCAGAAGGCCAGCGAGATCCAGGCGAAGCTCGGCACGAAGAGCACCAGGATGCCCACTTCCAGAAGGGTCAGCCCGTCGCCGGCCATGATGCCCAGCATGAGGATGGCTCCCAGGCCGGCAGTGCCCGACACCGCCAGGATCATTCCGGCACGGCGAAGCGCCATGGCCGGGAGGACAGGGGGAAGGGTGCGGCGGGGCCCGAGCCGCAAATCGGGCCGATCAGTCATGATCCGGGATCCAGAGGAAGCTCCACGTCTCGGTGATGGGCATGCCTTCCCGGGTCAGGAAGAGGCGCATGTCCACCGCCGCCTGACCCGGGACCAGTGCAAAGGTTACCCGCCAGCCGCCGCTTCGCTCCGGGAGTGGCTCGACCCGGACACCCTCCACCTCACCGGCCGACGCCTGGAGCTGGATTTCCGGGGTTGTTGTGGAAGGGGGCGCGGGTCCCTGGACACCCGGTGACCCCGAATCCTCGAAGTCCACCACGAACCGCCGGCGACTGCGGGGAGGCGGGGCGGCCTCTCCCGGAAGGGCATCCCACCCGTGGCGGTAGCGAATCACCCGCCCCGGGCGCACCTCCTGATCGAGGGCCCCGAGCAACGGGCCCAGAACCGGGTCCGGGAGCCGGTCGTCGAAGCTCACGAGGCGGTAGCGATAGCTCCGCTCCTCCCCGCGTCGGAAGGGTTCATCCGGCGCCCAGTAGGCCACCACGTTGTCGGCGAATTCCGAGTCGGTGGGAATCTCCACCAATTCCACCCCACCGCCTCCCCAGCCCTCGCCCAGGGGCTCCACCCAGAGGCTCGGGCGATGGTGGTAGCGCGCCTCCAGGTCCAGGTACCGGTCGAAGCGCCGCTCCCGCTGCACGAGTCCGAAGCCCCGGGGGTCCAGGTCCCGAAGCGAAGAGACCCGGAGACCCGGCCCGTTGCTCAGGGGTCGCCAGATCCACTCGCCGGACCGGGTGAGCATGAGGAGGCCGTCCGAATCGTGGACGCGGGGGCGCACGTCGTCGAAGTCCCGCCCCCGATTCTCATCGAAGAGGAACATGCTGGTGAGGGGGGCCACTCCCAGGCGCGCCACATCCCGACGGGCGAAGAGGTGCGCCTCCACCTCCACCACCGATACATCCTCATCCCCCGGACCGTGGGGATCCAGAAGGAAGCGGTAGGCGCCGGTGAGGGATGGCCCGTCCAGGAGTCCGTAGAGGGTCAGGGTCCGGTCCCCCGGTCGGGGTCGGACGAGCCAGAACTCCCGGAAGTCCGGAAACTCCTCGTCCCGCTCACCGGTGGTGTCCACGGCGATTCCCCGGGCCGAGAGGCCGTAGACGTGACCGGGCCCCAGGAGTCGGAAATAGGAGGCGCCGAGGAAGGACGCCGCCTCATCCATCCGCCCCGGGTCGTTCAGGGGGAAGAGGACCCGGAAGCCGGCCCACCCGGGCCATCCCGCCGCCGCCTGGACCCCGTACTGGAAGAGATGCGGGTCGAAGGGAAGGTGCCGGACCTGGGTTTCCGTCACCTCATGGATGACCACCGGGGTGGAGAAGAGGTACCCCGGGTGGAAGAACTGGACCTGGAAGTCGGCGGCTCCGAACCAGAGGGCCCGTTCATCCAGAAAACGGATCCGGCGGTAGGCGTCGTAGTCCAGCCCCGCCAACTCCGGAGGCAGGCCCGCCTCCGGTGGGGTCCACGGTTGGGACGCCAGGGCCCGGGCTCGCGCCCGGACCTCTTCTCCCAGGCTGGTGGGATCCTGAACCGGAGGAAGGTCTGCCGGCAGGGACCCTGAACCGGGGGCCGGCGGGGCGAGGGTGTCCAGGCCGCCCGGCCTGGCCATCGCCGGTGCATCGGTTGCGGGCTCTCCCATCGCGTCCGCCCCCGAATCACCGCAGGCCGGGACCGTGAGGACCATGAGCAGGATCAGGAGGGACCTAGGGATGAGCACGGACAGAACTCCTGCGGCTTCGGTCGGTAGGAAGGGCATGCTTCGAACTTCCACCCCCCCGGACGGGCGCTCCGGAATGGACAGCCCCGCCGCGCACAGCGCAGTCGGGATACCGTGGCTGGTGGCGGGATTGTTCCTCCTGAATGTGGTCGTGCTCCTGCCGCTCTGGATCCTGGAGGGGGGTGTTCACGGTCAATGGATCTCCCGGGAGGCTCTCCTGGTGGCCGGGCTCGTGGCGCTCCTTCCCCGTCGGCCGGCCGCCTGGCGCACGGTGGCGGGAGCCATGGTGGCCGTCGCGCTCCTGGCCGTGACGGTGGTGGGCCTCGCGGATGTGACGGCCCGCCAGTCCCTGGCTCGGCCCCTGAATCTCTATCTGGACCTCCACCTCGTCAGCGCC
>PWZC01000425.1 GCA_003567615.1 Gemmatimonadota bacterium
CCACCAAGTTTGCGGTAAAGGCCCTCACAGAAGGGATGAGCCTGGATCTGGTGGGAACCCGGATCCGCGTCTCCAGCGTGGACCCGGGGCTGGTGGAGACCGAGTTCTCCCAGGTCCGCTTTCGGGGTGACACCGACCGGGCAGGGAAGGTCTACCGGGGGTACACGCCCCTGAGCCCCGAGGATGTGGCCGAGGTCGTCCGGTACGTCGCCTCGGCCCCTCCCCACGTGAACCTGGCCCGGACCGTGGTCTACCCCACCGACCAGCGGAATCCCTACGTTCTCCATCGCCGCGACGAGGGAGAGGGCTGAGCCGCGTATGGGGGACCGTCACCCTTCCCCCGGCGCCAGTCCGTTTCTGCCAGGCCTCCTCAGAAAAACACGCTGAGGGCAACGAAGCCGATGAGGGGAGTGGCCCCGTGCTCCGATCGGAACGCGGGGGAGGGACCCTCCGTCCGGGCCCCCGGGCCGAGACCGGCATACCCGCCCAGGCGCAGGGAGACCTCATCGGCCAGCGACCAGGTGAGGCCCGGAGACAGAAGGGCGCTCCCGTCACCGAGGCTGACAAGCGACAGGAAGCTGGTTGAGATCAGGGGGTGTATCTGCCATGATACGTTAAGGATAGCGGCATCCCGGCCCAGCACTGAGAGCTCTCCTCGAGACGCCGGCTGTGAGAGAGCCACCTCCGCCAGCTCCCGGGGGCCGGCAGCCCCGAACTCGTCGCGCTGAATCTCTGCCACCACCCGTAGATCCCGCTCCAGGACCTCCATGAGTCGGTCGACTCCGAAGGCGGCTCGGATCACCATTCCCTCCGCCGTCCGGCGAAGACTGCCCTCTGCCCTGAGCCCAACTTCACCCAGGGATCCGGCAGAGGCGACGGCCAGAGCGGCCCGGTCGTGGAGGAGCCCGCCCCAGGCCGACACCTCCCACCCCGCCAGAAGTTGCTGACGCCTTACCAGGGCCGTCCAACTCTCCCCTCCGCCAGGTACCGGAGCGGGGCGCACGACCACATCCACCTCGGAGAACGGACCGGTGAAGACCACGGCCCGAAGGGCATCGACCCCCGCTCGATACTCCCGGAAGGGGTCAGCCGGATCGAAGGGTACGAAGGGGTCTGCCGGGGTGAAGTAGAGCGTCGTTGCCCAGGATACGGTCTGCCTCCCGGCGGTGATCCGTGCCCGCTGTCCGAGATCCACCGAAGCACTGAACCGGTCCAGGCCCTGGAACCATCCCACCCGGCGCCGATCCATAAGGGATCCCTGGAGATTGAGCCAGGGTGCCGCCGGTTCCGCGCCTTCGAAGCCCCGTCCCAGCGCCACCTCGTCGGAACGGAGGGTAAGCGTCGTCTCCCACGCCGCATCGAGGCGGACGGGCCCCAGGGATCCCCGCGACATGAGGCGCAGGCGCTGGACATCCAGCAGCCCGGACGGCCCCAGGACCGACGATTCGCTGGCCGCAGCGGCGTGGAGGTAATAGCCCGATACCGCTGGGAGTTGGGCAGAGGCCACCTGCGGCACGAGGCCGGCGGCCAGAGCCACCAACGCCAGATGCCCCAGGACCCTGCACTCCGGCCGGAACTCCCACCGAAGGGGGATCCACCCTGAGACCCTTCGCCGGAGCCGGCAGGCGAAAAGGCGGACCGTCACTCCGCCCCCACCGGCGCCAGTACCCAGTCCGGGAGCGTCCCCGGCTGCTTCTGTGCATCCCGCTCCACATGGCCGTCCACGAGGCGGATGATCCGCCTGGCCCTCCGCATGACCCGCGGGTCATGGGTGCAGAAGATGAAGGTCACGTTCCGCTCCTGGTTCAGGAGCTCCATGATCCCCAGGAGGGCGTCGCTGGCCTGGGTATCGAGATTCGCAGTGGGCTCATCGGCCAACACGAGCGCGGGGGCGCCCAGGACGGCCCGCGCCACGGCGACCCGCTGCTGCTGACCGCCGGAGAGTGCGCCGGGACGCCGATCCTCAAGTCCCCCGAGCCCGATCTCGTGGAAGAGTCGGCGTACCGCCTGTCTCCGCTCGTCTCGAGCGACGCCGCGGAGCATGAGGGGGAATTCGGCGTTCTCCAGCGCCGTGAGGACCGGGAGGAGGTTGTAGGCCTGGAAGACGAAACCGATTCGCTCGAGTCGTAGCTGCGCCCGTTCCGGCTCGGACATGGCGCCCACATCGCGCCCGTCCACCCGAACCTCCCCCCGGGTGGGGTCGGTGAGCCCTCCGATGAGGTTCACCAGGGTGGTCTTGCCCGAACCCGACGGCCCGCAAAGGGCCACGAATTCCCCGGGCTCGATGACCAGCGAGACGTCGTGGACGGCGTGGACCGCCGTATCGCCCTCGCCGAACGTCTTCCAGAGGCCTCGGGTCTCCACCGCAGGGTACGCTTCATTCATCGGTCTTCATTGCCTCCGCCGGCTCGATTCGGGTGGCGTGCCAGGCCGGGTACAGGGTCGCCACGATGCCGATGGCGATGACGATGGTCAGGATGGCTATGACGTCGGAGGCCAGCACAGCCGGGGGGATCACAGGGTCGATCACCGAGCCGGCAAAGGCCAGCTCGCCTCCGAACAGGAACGAGATGTCCACACCGTCCCGGAACACTCCCATGGAGATAGCCAGTCCCAGGAGCATGCCCACCAGCCCGCTGGCCACCGTGAGGATGACCCCTTCCACCAGGACCATGGCTCCCACCGCTCGGCGGTTCAGCCCCAGGGCCCGTAACACGCCGAACTCCCGGGTACGGTTCAGTACTGCCATGAGGATGGAGTTCACCACCGCCAGCGCCACGATACCCAGGAGCACCAGGAGCATGATGTAGGTCTGGACGGTATCCGCCCGAAGCCCGGCGTAGAGGTCCGGCATGGCCTCCCACCAGGGCCGCACGGCAAGCCGTTCCGGCCCCACCCCCTCTCCGGCGAGGTGAGACCGCACGGCGTCGGCGATGTCTCCGGTGCGCTGGTCCGACATCAGGATCACACTCACCGAGGTGGCATCGTCGCCGATCTCGAGCCACTCCCTGGCCGTGGGCAGGGGAAGCTGCACCACGCCACGATCCACCTCGGGGATGCCGGATCGGAAGATCCCCGTGACCAGGACCAGCTGACTCTCAAGATCTCCTTCGGCCCCGGCCGCCATGAGCACGAGACGGGATCCCAGCTCCAGTCGCAGGCGCTCCGCCACCCCGATTCCCACGATGGCCTCGAGTCGGTCGTCCGCCGTCAGGTAGCGGCCTTCCACCACCTGCCCTGCAAGGAAGGAGGTCTCGGCCTCCAGCGTCGGATCCACGCCGGTGATGCGAACCGGGATGGATGAGGTGGCGGATTGGGCCAGCCCGCCCACATTCAGCTGCGGGAACACCGCCACCAATTCCCCCGGAGGGACCGAGCCCTCCACCGCCGCCAACACGCGGGTCAGGTCGGGCGAGGCGATGCGGTCGGCCAGGTCCTGGGACCCCATGTAGTCGGGGTGCTCCATGGCGATATGGCCCGTGCCCATCCGTGTCGCCGTGTCCACGTACACAAGGTGGGCGCCCCCCTCCAGAGACCGCACGAACATGAGGAGTCCGACCCCCAGCACCATGGCGGACGCCGTGAGGAGGCTCCGCCGGAGTTGCCGCCGCAGGTTCCGGAGGGCGACCCGCCCGATCAGGAGCCAGCGTTCCATCATCGGCCTGCCAGCGCTTCGGCTGCCGGGACCTGGATGGCCCGCAGCGCAGGGTAGATGGCCGCCAGCGTGGCGGTGAGGATGAGTCCCACGGCGGCTCGGATCGGATTGCCCCACGAGTGCTCCACCCGCAGGACGAACCGGAAGAGGCCGTCCAGGAACATCTGCTCCCCGGCGAGGGGGGTCAGATCCAGGGGGAAGTGCACCAGCCAGAGGACCAGGGGAAGGGCAATGACCGCCCCCGCCGCCACCGCCAGGAGCCCCAGCACCACGGCTTCTCCCCCCACCATGGCCATGATGCGGTGGGGCTTCATGCCCAGCGCCTTGACCACGGCAAACTCCCGTCGCCGCTCGAAGGTGCCCATGAGCATGGTGTTGGCGACCCCGAAGGCGGCCATGAGGAAGATCACCAACAGAATGACCCAGTTCATCCCACCGATGAGGTTGGCGAACTCCACCAGCTCGGGGCGGAATCGGGTCCATGGCTCGACCTCGATGTTCGTTCCCAATCCGGAGAGGCCCACCGAGAGGCGTTCGGCCACCTCCGGGGCATCCCATGGATTTCGCACGGCCATGGCCACCTCGTGGACGTCGTCGGGTCCCAGTGCCACCAGGAACTGGAGGTCGTCCAGTTGCAGGATCACCTGCGCTGCGTCCACTTCGGGGATTCCGGTCCGGACGATCCCGCTCACGGTGAAGAGCTCGTTTCCCATGGATCCGTCGGCGGCGGGGGCCCCCAGGACCACCTCCTCGCCGATTCCGGTGCGAAGCTGGCGTGCCAGCTCCTGCCCGAGAAGAACCTGATGGGCGCCCGCCTCCGGCGCCGCCCCTTCCACGATCCCATCCAGGAAGTAGGTGACGCGCCGCTCCTCCTCAGGGCGGATTCCCATGAGGAGGCCCCCCCGGGAGGTGGAATCGGAGGCGATGATGCCGGCGCCGTAGAGGCGGGGGGCAGCGCCCACCACGGCGGCGTCGGAGCGAACCCGATCCAGTAGCTCCGCCAGGGGTACTCCGACGTCTCCTCCCACCACGTCCCAGAGCTCCCGCTCCGGCTCGTAGTCCGGGTTCTGGATGCGGATCTGGCCCACCATGAGGTCGGTGCCGCTCCGCACGAAGTCCGACCCCATCCCCTCCAGGATCCCGTTGAAGAGGACCACGGCGGCGAAGCCCCAGGCCAGGGCCATGGCCGTGATGATGCTCCGGCGTCGGTGCCGCCCCAGGTTCCGCCACCCCACCCGGAGCCAGAAGCCCCGGTCGGTCACGGCCCGCTCCGCAGGCGCTGGAGCGAGAAGAAGCCTTCTTCCAGGCCCACATCGAAGGCCAGGTCATCATAGATCAGCGTCGTCCGCTCTCCAGGCCGGTCCTCCGGGTGCATGGACAGCTCCGATGGAACGAGGCGCCCACCCATCGTGCGGAATCGAGCGAAGACCATGGTGCGCGCCAACTCTCCCCGATCGTCGAAGTACCGGGCTCGCAGGGGCATGCGGTCATCCTTGCGCACCTCGAGTTCTACCCGACCCCAGACCACCGGGGCCTCGGGAAGGGGGGTCAGGGTGAACTCCCAGATCTCATCCTCGTCCCGATCTCCCTCGAAGGACACCTCGATCCGGTAGTCGTCCGCCATGCTGCTCTCCCGGACCAGGTCGTCGTAGGTGAAGTGGGACCCCATCCACGAGCCCCCCATCCCGGATCCGGGTACCTTGATGGTCCGATCCACCCGGGGGAGGGAGTTCCAGATGTCCCGGTCCACTTTGAGGGTGGCTGTGCCGGCCTCCCGGGAGGGCGACAGAACCCGCACCAGGGAGTAGTCCTGACCCAGCGACCACATCTCCATCTCCATGGTCCGGGTCCACCGCTGGGTCACCACCTCCATGCGAACCGTGCCGTGGCTGGAGTCGCCGCGAAGGAGGTCATCCACATGCCTGACGATCTCCTCGGCGGTGGCGGCGTCCGTGGTCTGGGCGGGAAGGGGCTGAGGCGGGAGGCCCAGGAGTGCCGGGCACAAGAGAAGAGCCCCCGCCAGCGTTCGGAGAAGGGGTGCCCGGGCCGGGGGGCGAAGGGGACGATTCATGGGATCACACTCCAGTCGGGAGGGGAAACCGTCCGGATTGCGTCGGCAAGAAACGGACCAGGCGCGTCCGGGCATCTCGAGCTCCACAGGGGGGCTATTCGACGCACGCACCCGCGGGACAACAGGCGCTGGCGCACCTCTTCGAGCGCTGTTGGGCACCC
>PWZC01000225.1 GCA_003567615.1 Gemmatimonadota bacterium
ACCCTCGGTCCTCCTTTCCCGACGATGCGGTGGAGATGACCCGGACCCTGGTCTCCATCCCATCCGTGAATCCCGAGCTGTCGGCGGACGGAGCCGGCGAGGGCGACGTGGCCCGGCGCTGTCGGTCGTGGCTGGAGGGGTGGGGCTTCCGGGTGGAGTGGATCGAGCCGGAGCTGGGGCGCCCTTCCCTGGTGGCCCGCCTCGGTGAGGGGCGTCCCCGCACCATCCTGAACGGACATCTGGATACGGTGGGGGTGGAAGGGATGTCGCACGACCCCTTCGACCCCCGCATCGAGGATGGGCTCCTCTTCGGTCGGGGAAGCTGCGACATGAAGGGCGGCGTGGCCGCCATCCTCTCGGTGGCCCGGTCCGTGGCCCGCCGTCGGGCCCGCGATCCCCAGTCGCTGCCCGGTGAGCTCCTGGTGGTCCTCACCGCCGACGAGGAGCAGGCCTCGCTGGGGCTCCGCGCGCTCCTGGACCGAGGGCTCGAAGCGGATCGGGCCGTGGTCACCGAACCCACCTCCCTGGCCATCTGCCCGGCCAACCGCGGGTTCGTCTGGGTGCATGTGGAAGTGGAGGGCGTGGCGGCCCACGGCTCCCGCCCTGAGGTGGGGCGCGACGCCATCCGGGGCGCCGGGCGGATCCTGGCCGAGCTGGACGGCGTCGAGGCGGCGCTGGCCCCGGCCCACAGCCACCCCCTCCTGACCAGCCCCTCCATACACGCCGGGACCATCCGCGGCGGGACCTCGCCGTCGGTCTATCCCCATCGCTGCTCCCTGGTCCTGGAGGCCCGGACCCTCCCCGGCATGGAGCCGGCGGAGGTGATGGCGGCGGTGGAGGCGGCGGTGGCCCGGGTCCGTGAGAAGGAGCCCGATCTCACGGTACGGCTTCGGGAGGGGCTCTCGCGGCCCCCCTGCGAGCTCCCCGGCGACCATTCGGTGGTAGCCGACCTCTCCCGGGCCATGGAGGCGGTGGGGGTCGAACCGCGCCTGGACGGCATGTCGGCATGGGTCGAGTCGGCGTGGTTCACCGCAGCCGGGATCCCGGCCGTCTGCTTCGGACCCGGCTCCATCGAGCATGCCCACTCGGCGCGGGAGTTCGTGCCGGTGGACGAGATCCTCCAGTGCGCCCGGGTGCTGGAGCGGTGGGTGCTGGAAGAAGGGGCATGAGCGCGGCGCCGCCGGCCGACTGGCTCCTTCTCGGGGCCCGCATCTGGACGGGGGCCGACACGCTGACAGCCGCCGCGGCCAAGCCCGGACCGGAGCCCGATGCCCTGGCCATCCGGGACGGGCGGATCGTGGCCGTGGGGCCGAGCGCCGAGGTGGAGGCGCTCCGGGGCCCCCACACCGCCGTCCTCCACCTGGAGGGCCGCCGGGTGGTCCCGGGCTTCGTGGACGCCCACGTCCACCTGCAGGCGGGGGGGCTCCAGCTCTTCCGGGTCGACCTTCGCGGCGCCACCTCTCCCGAACTCTTCATCCGGCGAGTGGCCGATCGTGCCCGCACCACACCCGACGACGGCTGGATCCTGGGCGGGGACTGGGACCACCACCTGTGGGGCGGCGAGCTCCCCTCCCGGGAGTGGCTGGACCGGGCCGCGCCCGGGAGGCCCGTCTTCCTCCACCGCACCGACATGCACATGGGGGTGGCCAGCAGCCGGGCCCTGGAGCTGGCGGGGATCAGCGCCGACACCCCGGACCCGGAGAATGGCCAGCTCGACCGGGATCCGGCCACGGGGCGCCCCACCGGAATTCTCCGGGAGAGTGCCATGGACGCCGTGGCCCGGGTCGTTCCGCCGCCCACCACCGACGAGCGCCGCGCCGCCCTCCGCGCCGCGGCCCTCCACGCCCTGGCCCGGGGGGTCACCCAACTCCACGATAAGGGGGCGCTCCAGAGCGCCGACGAGAGCTGGCGCTCCCTGGCCACCCTGCGGGCCCTGGAGTCGGAGGGGCGCCTCCCGGTCCGGGTGTCCGCCTCCGTCCCCCTCTCGGAGCGGGACGAGCTGGCCCGGATGGTGGCCGCCGAGGGGCGGGGCACGGACCGCCTCCGCTGGGGCTCGGTGAAGGCGTTCGTGGACGGCTCACTGGGCTCCACCACGGCCTGGTTCCACCAGCCGTACCTTGGAATGGGAGGGGAGTGCGGTGCACCCGTCACCGCCCCGGACGAACTGGCCCTCCACCTGGCCGAAGCGGCGGCGCTGGGGCTCCAGCCCATCGTCCACGCCATCGGCGACCGGGCCACCGACTGGATCCTGGAGGTCTTCGCCGGGATCGAGGCGGCGCACCCGGGGCAGGAGATCCGTCCGCGCCTGGAGCATGCCCAGCACATGACGCCCGCCGGCATCGTCGCTGCGGGCCGGGGAGGTGTGGTCTGCTCCGTGCAGCCTCTGCACCTGGTGGACGACGGCCGGTGGGCCGGACCGCTCCTGGGGCCCGAGCGAGAGCCGCTCAGCTACCCCTTGCGGAGCCTGGAGTCGGCCGGCGCCCGACTCGCCTTCGGGTCGGACTGGACCGTGGCCCCCATCGACCCGGTGGGAAACATTCTGGCCGCTACCACCCGTAGAGTATGGGAGCCGGCCACGGCGAGTTGGGGGCCGGCGTGGACGCCGTCGGAGTGCATCGCCCTGGACGCGGCGCTCCGGGCCCACACCCTCGGGGCCGCCTACGCCGCCTTCCGCGACCGGGAGACGGGAAGCCTCGAGGCGGGGAAGCTGGCCGATCTGGTGGTTCTGGCCGCCGACCCCTTCGCCCTTCCCGCCGATGAGTGGCGCGAGCAGGTGCGGGTCGAGATGACCTTCGTGGATGGGGCGCTGGCCTATCGCGCCGAAGACCCCTGGATGGGAGGGACGGACCAATGAGCCAGGATTCAGGCGGGACCGGGGGAGCCCCCCGGGGCCGAGCCGTCTCGGGAGCCGAGCGGGACCGGGTCATTGAAGCCCTCTGCGAGCACTACGCCCAGGACCGCCTGGAGGTGACCGAGTTCGAGCGTCGGCTGGACCGGGCGAACCGGGTGTCGGCGCTGGACGAACTTCACGCCCTGCTGGCGGATCTTCCCGAGGTGGGAAGCGGCCCTCCGGCGCGCCTCGGAGGGGGAGATCCCCAGGGGCGCTCGGTGACGGTCCCGGCCGGGGCCGGACGGGTGGACGCGTCCCGGGTGCCCACCTCCCAGACCGAACTCGCCCTCTTCAGCGGCCGCTCCCGCACCGGAAGCTGGATCCCGGCGCGGACGATCCGGGTGTACGCCTTCATGGGCGGGGTCGAGCTGGACCTGCGGGAAGCGCTCTTCGGCCCTGGTGAGGTGCACATCCAATGCGTCACCATGATGGGCGGAATCGAGATCATCGTGCCCCCCGGGGTGCGGGTCGAGACGGGGGGCGCCGCCATCTTCGGGGCCTTCGACGAGGCGCTGGAGGGGATGGGCAACGTGCCCGCCGACGCGCCGGTGGTGCGGATCTCGGGGCTGGCCTTCATGGCGGGCGTGGAGGTCCACGCCCGCCTCCCCGGTGAGTCGGGGCGTCAGGCCCGGCGCCGGATCAAGACCGAGAAGCGGGCCCAGCTCGAGCGGGCCCGGGAGCGCGGCGACCGGGGCTGACGAAAGCGGGGCCCTAGCGGGCCGATCCCTCTTCGTCGGGAGGATCCATCCCCAGGTCGGCGCCCTCCTTGCGAGCCTTCTTGGAGGTCCGCTCCCACGCGGCCCGCACATCTTCCCACATCTTCTCGGCGCCGGCTCGCACCTCTTCCCAGCCCTCCCCCGAGGCATCCTGCAGCTCCCTCAGGCGGCGCTTGGCCTCGTCGAT
Source organism: Gemmatimonadota bacterium (assembly GCA_003567615.1). Taxonomy (GTDB): domain Bacteria; phylum Gemmatimonadota; class Gemmatimonadetes; order Longimicrobiales; family Gaopeijiaceae; genus PWLA01. Next base: position 3,794 of record PWZC01000225.1, read on the forward strand.
GCGCTTGCGCAGATCCGACTCCTCATCGGCCATCTTGACCCTCAGGTCCGCCTCGGACCTTCGGAGGCGGGCGGCCAACTGGTCGATCTTCGCCTCCCACTCCTGGATGCGGGCCGAAAGGCGGTCCTGATAGGCTTTTCGTTTCTGTTCGTCCATGGGCTTCTCCGGAAAAGGGGAGTCGGTCAGCGCCGCTGGGCCTGGAGGTCGGCGTAGCACTCCGAGGCCCGGGCCGCCAGACGCCGGGCCTCGTCCAGACTTTCCGTGTCGATGGCCTGCGCCGCCATTCGGTCGCACTGGGCCTTCCGCTCGGCCACGGAGGCCGTCCGGGTGCCGAAACACCCGGAAAGGGTCACACCCAGCGCAGCCGTCAGGAGGAGGGTTCGAATCGTCACCGGTCAGGCCGCGCAGTGCTCGTCGTACGCCGCCACGAGGTCGTTGGCGATCTCCTGGGGGTAGCGCCCCTCGATCTGATGCCGCTCCAGCATGTAGACGATGTCCCCGTCCTTGAGGAGGGCGATGGAGGGCGACGACGGCGCGTATCCGGTGAAGTATTCCCGGGCCTTCTGGGTGGCCTCCAGGTCCTGTCCGGCGAAGACGGTGGTGAGGACAGCGGGCTTCTTGGCGGCGCTCTGAAGGGACAGCGCCACGGCCGGGCGCATGCCGCCGGCGGCGCAACCGCACACCGAGTTCACCACCACCAGGGTGGGATCGTCGGAGGCGCTGAAGATGGCCTCCACCTCATCGGCGGTGCGAAGCTCCTGGAAGCCCAGCTTCACCAGCTCTTCGCGCATGGGGGCTACCAGCAGATCGGGGTAGGGCATGGGGACAGCTCCTGTAACGTTGGATGGAAGAACCGAGGTGATCCCCGGAGTCGATGGCAGGCGAGGGGGCGACCTCCTTCCCTCACCCGCCGTTCCTCTGCAATGTACTCCCCAGCGGCACCGAAGTGCGACCCCGGAGGTGCGCGCCGCCCCGGCGAGCCCCCCAACTCCCTCCCTCTCCTACGGAACCGGTCTCCATGAGGATTCAGCTCCTTTCCGGCTTGGCCCTCCTCGTCTCCGGCCTGGTGGCGGTTGGAGCCTGCGAACCGGCGGATGCCGACGCCGGACCTGAACCGACGGTGGCACCCGACTCGCTGGCCGAGACGGCGGCCGACTGGCGGATCGCGCGGGAGGCCTTCCTGGGGCTGAGCGCGGCACGGGACCCGGACGCCGAGCCCGGGTCGGAGGTGGCCCGGGCGGCGCTCCACTTCCTGGGCGCCCCCTACATCCCCGCCACGCTGGAGATCTCCGGTCCGGAGCGGCTGGTGGTGAAGCTGCGGGGCTTCGACTGCGTGACGCTGGTGGAGCACGCCCTGTCGCTGGCCCGCCTCGCCGCCGAGGCCGATCCCGCCCTGGCGGCCGACGAGGACCGGTTCCGTGCCCGCTACCGTGCCGAGCTGGCGCGGCTCCGCTACCGGGAGGGCGAGCCTGACGGGTACCTGAGCCGGCTCCACTACTTCACCGAGTGGTTGGACCGGGGCATCGCCGCCGGCGAACTCCGGGAGGTCACCGGAGAGCTGGGCGGTGTCCCCGATGAGCGCCCCATCCACTTCATGTCGTCCAACACCGGAGCGTACCGTCAGCTCGCCGAGGACCCGGAGCTGGTGGCCGAGATCCGCCGCATCGAGGCCCACCTCAGCGCCCGTACTCGCCTGTACATTCCCCAGGACCGGATTCGCGAGGTGGAAGAAGGGATCCGGGACGGCGACATCATCGCCGCCGTGAGCAACCTGGACGGCCTGGACATCGCCCACACCGGCTTCGCCCTGCATCAGGGGGGCCGGGTGCACCTCCTCCACGCACCCCTGGTGGGCGACTCGGTGGAGGTCTCGCCCCTGCCCCTGGCCGAGCGGATCCAGGGGATCAGGAGCCAGATCGGGATCCGGGTGGTGCGTCCGGTGCGCTAGCCGTCGGCGGAATCCGGGGAGCCGAGGCGGCTGGAACCCCTTGCCTTTGCCAAAGCGATTCCATGGGTGTGGTCAACGTCCCACACCTGCCGTTCACCGGCACCCGGGGCTTGTCCGGGGCGGTGAGGCGAGAGGGCGGAGCCA
>PWZC01000075.1 GCA_003567615.1 Gemmatimonadota bacterium
TACGTGTCGACGTGTACGACGCCCCCGGAGTCCAGCGTGAAGACCCGGAACATGGGGTCGTGTCGTGATTCATCGGGAATCTTGGTACGCTCCAGGGCGGGGATGTGAAGGTAGTGGACGTGCCCGATCTGCTTCGAATGGTCCACGCGGTCCATGTCCATATGGAGATCGCCGGAGATGACGGCGATCAGGTTCGGCTGCTCGACGATTTCAGCAAAACCAGGGTGCGTGACGCCCTTCTCGGGATCCTCGTCGTAGACCCCGGCCTGGGCGGCGTGTACCACCAGAATCACCGGCTTCGGAGCGGCACTCTGGATCTGCTCCCGCATCCACATGATTCCCGTGTCGTCGAAGTCGCGACTGAAATCCGGTGAAGCGTGCACCATGACCACGTCATCGTGCTCGCGAACGTAGCTGATGCTGGTGATCTCAGCCTTTCCGGAATTCCAGAGATTCGCATACTCGAGGAAGCGCTCCGTGGTGCTCCCGTGTTCCTCATTGCCCATGATGGGATAGAACGGAAGCGTGAGTTGCTGTAGCACCGGCGTCACATTCTCGTACTGGATCAACGTGCCCTTGTGCGGGATGTCACCCACGCCCACCACGAAATCCAGTCGACCGTCGGAGGCCATCGCATTCACGTGGCGCACCGCCGCTTCGAGGTTCGGGAACTCGGGATCCGGCTTGGGCTCCGCGTCTCCCAGCACGGCGAAGCTCAGCACGACGACGTCGTCAGGGCCCGCCTCCGCCTCCGCACAGCCCGTCATGAAGAGGCACATGAAGAGAACCAGACCCATACCGAACCCTGAAAAGCGCTTCATTTTTCCCCGTTTCGGACCGGTGAGAAGATCAAGGAAAAGCCGGGAGGCTGCACACACTGCGATGGCGCACTGCAGGAGAACATACAACGCGGTCCCATCATCGTGGAACCATGACGACCGGCTGCAAAGGCGATAACCGGCCAGAACGACGACAACTTGCTAGAACAACGACAACTGGCCCGGGTTCCCCCTGGAGGGCCGCACGAAGTGATCGCCCGTGAGTTGGAGGCCCCGTCGTTCCAGGCCGGCCCGAGCCCGTGCGACGCGGAAGAGCTCTGCCACCTGCCGGGCGAATGGCCCTTCTCCTCGCATCCGGGTCCCGAAATCCGCCTGGTAGAGCCTTCCACCCCGGAGTTGTTCCAGCCGGGAACGCACCTTTCCAGCCCGATCCGGACAGTGGGTCTCGAGCCACTCCAGAAAGAGGGGGGCCACAGCTCCCGGTAACCTGAGCATGACGTAGCCTGCAGCCACGGCTCCGGCGTCTGCCGCCGCCTCCAGGATCATCGGGATCTCGTGATCCGTGAGCCCGGGGATGACCGGCGCCACATTCACCGCCACGGGGACGCCGGCGAGGGTCAGGGTGCGGATGGCCTCAAGCCGGTGCTCAGGAGGAGAGGCCCGGGGCTCCAGCGCGCGCTGCAGTCGCCGGTTCAGGGTGGTCACCGAGAGGGTCACGTGGACGGCACGGTACCGAGCGAGTTCAGCCAGCAGGTCCGTGTCCCGCTCCACCCCCCGCGACTTGGTGATGAGGGCAACCGGGTGGCGGGTCCGGGTCAGGACCTCGAGACACCGACGGGTCACCTCCAGGGTTCGCTCCGCCGGCTGATACGGGTCCGTCACCCCGCTCATGACCAGAGGCACCGGCGTCCAGCTTCGGCGGGCGATGGCCTCTTCCAGAAGGGATGCCGCCTGCTCCTTCACCAGGATCCGGCTCTCGAAGTCCAGACCGGCCGAGAACCCCAGGTATTCGTGGGTGGGGCGCGCATAGCAGTAGACGCAGCCGTGCTCGCAACCCCGGTAGGGATTCAGGCTCCAGTCGAAGCCCACATCGGGGCTGTCGTTCCGGCTCAGGATGGAGCGGGCCGGATCCCGAAGGTATTCCGTCCGTCGTCGAGCTGGAGCCTCCACCGCCTCCTCCGCGTCCAACTCCACGTGGAGGCGCTCGAACCGATTGGGCAGGTCCATGCCTGCCCCTCGGCCGCGGAGGATGGGAAGGGACGGATCCGGAGGAGTCATGGAAGACTCTACTCCGACCCGGGGTCCAGGGTTTCGGTTTTTGTTCGCAAGCCTGGACCCCGCAGCTTCCTTCTCTGGGCTCAGGAGTCCGCCGGCTCCTCCATTCGGAGGAATGCGATTCCGGCGGCCTGCTGCCTCACGGCTACCGACGCCACACGTTCGAACGTGTCCAGATCGTAGATGTCCACCTTGCCGGGCTCGGCCCCCACTCCTTCCACGCTGACGAAGGCATATCGGCTGTCCGGACTGATTACCACGCCGTGGCTGACGCGGGTGGTGGACGAGGCCCTGGCCAGGCTCGCCCCGGTTGCCCGGTCCAGGAACTCCACCCCGTCACCCTGCTTCAGCGTCACGACAAGAAGTCGTCCATCCGGTGAGACTTCCAGGTTGTAGGGCCCCCGGCCGGTGGGAATACGTCGAACCAACACCCACTCCTCCCGGTCGATCTCCAGGACTTCGTCGGTGGCGCTGCAGGCCACATAGAGGTGGCGGTGGTCCGGAGATGGGTCTACCCAGGTCGGGGTACAGGTAGGGTGGTGATGCGAGTGATCCGCATGGGAGTCAGGATCGTGGTGGGCGTGATGGTGGTCCCCCTCCATGGCTGCCATGGGTGCCACTGGGCCCTCTTCTCCGGCCACCACCGAAAACCGCCGTGACACGCCGAAGGTGCGGGTGCTGAGTTCCACCAACTGATCGTCCATCATACAGACCGAATACTGGTTCAGCCCGTCATGGCTCACCCGACTACCATGGGGCATGGCACAGGTCTCGGTGCGGGCCACTTCGGTGAGGGTGGGTAGGTAGACGGTGGAGACGCTGGACGGGACCATGGCCCCGTAGAGATTGAAGTTGACCACGAAGGCGTAGAGTCCGTCGGGTGTCACGTCCAGCGTGGCCGGAAAGCGTCCCAGGTCGATGGGGTCGGATACGGGCCGACCCGTCTGCACGTCAAACTTCCAGAACTTCCCGTCGGGAATGCCGTGGCCGGTGGTGACGTAGAAGTGATCGCCCCGTGGAGAGACCTGGATGCCGTGGGGCCCTTCCATCATGACGGGGAACATGCCGATGGGGAGGCTCTGTTCCACTTCCGCGCCACCGGGTCCGTACCGGATCTTGTGAATCCGGTCGGCCGACTCGGCCAGGACGTAGATCCAGTAGGTCGCCGCCGGGTCGGCCGACGCTCTGGTGGCCGCTTCCGTGGTGAGGACAGGCGGGGACGGCGGCAGTTCGCCCGCCGAGAGGGAGGCGGCCAGGAGCGAGGTCCAGATCATGGGATCATCTGCTCCCGCGGGGTGACCTCTACGGCCCAGAGCCCGCTATTGAAGTCGGAAAAGAAGATGTGTCCCTTGTGGGGCATGGCACTCCACACGAAGGGCGCGTTGGCGATGTAGCCCGTGGGATCGAAGGGCTTGAACACCGCGATCTCGCGATTCTGGGTGTAGATGTCCCCCATGAGCTCGCCCGACACATCCACGACCCGCATGCCTCCTTCCCAGTAGCCCTGGTAGAGGACATCATCCTCGACCCAGGTGTTGTGGGTGCCCGCCTCGGGAACGTGGTACCGGGCGATCATCACGGGATTCTCGTGATCGGTGATGTCGAAGATGTGCATGTAGCCCGACGACATGGAGGGACGGCCTCCCTCTCCGGTTTCGGGATCGTAGGGGTCCACCACCAGGCTTCGACCCGCACCCTCGCCCAGGGCATGACCCTCACGGCTCAGGATCTCGTCGGCCATGAAGAGAAGCATCCGACCGGTGCTTTCCTGGTAGTACGGGTAGACGGTATGTGCCCCGCCCCCCTCCGGCGTAGGACCGGTCTTGGAAACGAAGACGGGATTCTCCGGAGAGCCCCCCCACCGTCCATCTCCGACGTCCACGATGATTCCACCGTAGGGCCGCTGAGCCGAGTAGGCGATGCCGTCCTTGACCCATACGTCGTGGATCCGCGCTCCTGGATACTGGAATTCGCCGACCCGACGGGGGTTGTAGAGGTCGGAGACATCGATGATGACGTACTTCTCACCTCCCGAGAGGGCGAAGACGTGGTCGTTCGTCGGGAAGGCGTTGTGGACACCTCCGGCCAGATCGTCGTCAAAGCGAGCGGCGATCACAGGATGGGCCGGTTCGGCAAGGTCCAGGATCACCAGGCCATTGCGGCGATTGGACGCGCCCTCCCGGGTCATGGTGGCGTAGCGACCATCCGGCGAGACCTTCACATCGTTGACGGTCCGGGCGTCCACCTGAATGGAATCGGTCCTGACGATGTTGGTGGGATCGGTGACATCCCAGATGAGAGCCCACCCCCCCGAGCCCCAGGTTCCGGTGATGGCGTAATCCCGACCGTCGACCCCCTCCCAGACCCAGAGGTCCGAGGTGTGCTGATTGCCCACCCGCCCCTGTCCCCGGAATTCGACGGGTTGCACAACGCCCCGGTGCTCGACCCAAAGGGTGTGGGTGGCGGTCAGCCGGCCGGCGTTAGCCAGAATCGTGTACTCACCGGCATATTCCCCCACGAACCGCCCATCCCGGGTGATCCCCGACCCTCCCACATGACTGCCGATGCTGTCATGGGCGATGAAGGTATGGCTCCAGGTGATGGGAAGGTCGGAGATCTCATTGCCCTGACCGTCCAACGCTCGCACCTGGAAGTGGACCACGTCTCCGGTTCTGACCTGGCGGGCCTCAGTGCTGATCTCGAGCTGTTCGGCGGGGAAGGATCTCACGTCATAGGAAACCGAGCCGGCGACTCCCTCTACTTCGGCTCGAATCTCCACCGTTCCGGTCCCTACACCCCGCACCACTCCGAACTCGTTCACCGTGGCCACGGAAGGATCTGAACTGGACCAGCGGACGTCGGCGGCGCGCCGGGGACGGGGAGAGCCGTCAGCGTGATGGGCACTCACCTGGTGGCGCACCGTGGACCCCTCGTACAGGGCGCTTCCTCCGGTCACATGCACCTCGGACACGGCGGGCCATCCCACCGTGACCGGGACAACGGTGCTGGGTGGCTCCTCGCCCTCCCATCGGACCTCCGGGGCCGGGAATAGGGACACCACCACCTCGTGGTACCCGGGTTCCACGGCCAGGAGGACTCCGCCGGCGATCTGGATCGCTCCTCGAGGAGCCGCGAAGGTGAACTCCGCACTCACCTCGTTGCCCCGGGCGTCCAGGGCGCGGGCGCTGATGGGGGTGTTTTCCCCGGCTCCGATCTGGATGGAGGCGGGTTCCACCTCCACCTGCACGACGACTCCGGGCTCCTGTGCCAAGAGGAGCCCCGGGAGGAGAAGCGCACCGCCGACGAGGCTCAGGACTCGACGGGAACCGACGCGATGAGCGTGTCGGGCGGCTGCATCTGGCCCGACGGAGGGGTGAGGGGCGTGGCTGCTCATGAGGCGGGGTTCTCTCTCTTGGGGGAGACGGGATTGTACCGAGGTCGTCAGCGTATGAACCCGGCCCCCGACGTGTCAACTACCATGCACCCTGCGGCCCCCGATGTCCCGATACCGCGACGGGAGTCAACGTCCGCCTAGCCGCCGTCATGGGACTCCTGGGATTCTGCGGCCGGTGGCTGAGCCCACCCTGGTCCGGATGACGGGGGGCGGCTACTTCTTCCTGCCTCGCTTCCGGCCACGCGTTTCCTGTCGGAACAGAGGTGAACGGGTCGCACCGGCCACGGCAGCCCCGGTGGGCCGTTCACTCGCCTTCCAGCCACTCCACCACCCGCCGCATTTCCGGCTGCTGGAAGAAGGCGCTGTGGTGAACACGCCGGTCCGGGGGGAAGGTGATGACCCGGTCGGGGGCGAGGGTGAAGAAGGGGGTGGCCGA
>PWZC01000376.1 GCA_003567615.1 Gemmatimonadota bacterium
CTCCAGATCCCCGGCGTGGATGAGGTGGTCGTGAGCCAGGCGGCCCGCCACGCCTCCGCGAAAGGTGATGACGGCCAGGGTGCTCTCGCCGATGTCGACGATCCACTCCGGCGACTCGGGACGATGGAGGGCTCCGGACTGGGAGGATGCCGCCACCGATGGGAAACCGGACACCGTCAGGCCCACGGTGAGGGTCAGGAGGACCGGTACCTTCCACCCCGCCTGGGGTCTGAAGGATCGGGGGTTTGGAATGTGACACATGGCGAAAAGTCTCCTTACGACGGGGATCGTCCGAGCTGAAGCCCTTGAGCCAAGCAGGCCCCGGCCCTCCAGGAACCATAGAATGTCCGCCGCCGGGAAGTTCCTCTCCTCAGGCCCGCCGGTGCCCGCCCGGGGCTCTTCCGCACATCACTTCCCTGACTTGACCGGGGCCGGACCGGTGCCGTATGCTATCGCTCATGATTCTCCGGTCCCGTCTCCGACACCCGATGATGGTGATCATCGGGCTCGCGCTCCTCTCCCTGTTCAGCGCCACTGAGGCGCTGGGGATGCGTGCGTGCCTTCATCAGGGCGCGCTATCCGGGGCGGATGGGGGTCACCACGGGGCCGGCCCAATGGGTTCAGAACACGGGGATCACGACCCCACCGGTGACCATCACGCCGGTGATCACCACGCCTCGGACCGCCAGCACGCGGCGCATTCCGCCCTAGGGGAGGACCACTCCGGGGCGTTCATCGCACCCGGGTGCGAGATCCAGTCGGCAGTCCCCCTGGCCCATTCGAAGAACAACTGCGACTGCGGATCCTTCTCTGGAGGAGGGGTTCCTGTCGCCCCCGTGGCGCAGGTGGAAGCCGAACCGGAGCCTCGGGCTGAGCCGGTTCTCCGTTCGCCTTCCGTGGATCCGGACGACATCCGCCCCACCGCCTGCCGCATTCCCCACCTGCTTCCACCCCCGCTCGCTCCTCCCGCGCACTCCTGACGCCCCGAGCCGCCTCCGAGGAATGGACCTCGGGTCGGGCGGCCTCCTTCCCGCGTCACGCTCGCTGACAGGTCACATAGAGTCCTTCGTTCCGCGGCCCGCCAGGGGGAACCCTCCAGGCGTAGGGACCGGCACCGACGTCGCTGTCGGTCCGCCCTTGCCGGGGTGTTCCCTCCGGTAGGGAACGGGACGCAATTCGAGCCATGGAGTGTCGAAGCAATGTTCCCGAATGAATCTTCTACGTCTCTGTCGGGGGCCTTCCTGGTCGGACACGCCTGCTCCCTCGAGGAGCGACCAAGCCGCAGGAGCGAAGAGGCCATCCCTGCCCACTCCACCGTATCCGAACTCCGGGGCGTGGTCCGATCCCACGAGGTGGCGGGCTCGGACGGAGGCACCCACCCTCAGCTCCTTTCTCCGGACGACCGCGGGATTGTTCTGGCCTGGACCCGGAGTCGAGATGGACGGGAGGAGCTTGGCCTGGCCCGGGTCGAGCTGGAGGGTCCGTCATGAGCCGGACCCACCTCCCCGCCGGTGGTCACTCGTGCAGACCGGCCCGGTGGTGCATCAGGGCCCTAGCGGCCCCGGCCGTCTTCCTCCTTGCCATGGGGTGCGGGGAGTCTCAGGGCGAAGCCCCACGCGCTGCCCCGCCCATTCCCGGGAATCCGGCGCCGGCGTGGGAGGGCCGGACGCTGGACGGAGAGGTGGTGGCCCTGGAAGATCTCCAGGGCCAGGTCGTGGTCCTGAACGTCTGGGCCACCTGGTGTGCCCCCTGCATTCGCGAGATGCCTGCGCTGGACCGTCTGGAACGAACGTACCGGGATCGCGGCGTCCGGGTCATCGGTGCCAGTGTGGACCGGGGCTCCGCCACGTCCCAGGTCCGGCGGTTCGTGGAAGACCACGATATCTCATTCCTCATCCTCCTGGACCCGGATCAGACCATCATGAGTCGGTTCAGGACCCTCGGTGTCCCCGAGACCTTCCTCATCGGCCCCGATGGGGTCATTGCCTACCGCTGGATCGGGGAGTTCGACCCCATGGTCCCCAGCGAGCTGGAACGAATCGAGGCCCAGGTGGCCAGGCTCGTCGAGTGAAGCCGGTCCCTCGATCATCCAACACCGTTCACGCCTGACTTACATCACCAAACCAAGGGAAGACCCATCATGATTCGCTCAACCCCCACAAGGCACATCGCTTCGGCACTGGCCGTCCTTGCCACCCTCTTCGCCGTCTTTCTGGCCGCTCCATCCGCGCTGGAAGCCCAGGAGAAGAACGTCGTCGTGCATATCGGTAGCTACAACGAGGATGTGCAGTCGGCCCTCATGGGCCTCAACCTCGCCTCCCGTCTCCAGGACGCCGGGGCCACGGTGACCGTTTACCTCGACCGGAATGCCGTGCGGATGGCGGAGACCCGTCAGCCCCTCTTCCGGTACGCCGACTCGGATCTGGAAGCCATTGTTCGCGACTTCGTGGCAGGCGGTGGTCGATTCCTGGTCTGCGGCCACTGCGCCGGCCTGGCGGGACTGGACGAAGCCGGCTTCCGGGAGGGATTCGTGCTCACCGGCCCCGAGCAGACCGTCCCCATGTTCATGGAAGCAGATATCGTCATCAGCTTCTGACGTCGGGGAGTGGGGAGGGGAGCCTTTGCCATACCTCGCCTCCCCACTGTCTCACCAGTCAAGGAAGATCGTCATGATCCACACCCCCCTGCTTGTTCTTGGCTTCCTGGCCCACGCGCTGGCTCCAAGCGGCATACCCGCTGGAAGTCATTCCCTGTCACCGGTGGCCGATCCGGGAGACCGAACCACCATCGCCATCCACTTCGACGCCCGAATCGGCGACCTTCCCTTCACCTGCGGCACCCGGTACGACGGGGTCGGCGCCGCGAGTTCCACCATCGAGCCGCGGGACCTCCGGCTCTACGTGTCCCGATTCGAGGCCGTATTGGATGACGGTTCCTCCGTACCAATGGAGTTGGAGCAGGACGGGCTCTGGCAGCATGGCTCCGTCGCCCTTCTGGATTTCGAGGACGGAACGGCAGGGTGTCGAAACGGAAATGACCACCTCCGGTCCGAGGTGGTGGGATCCCTCCCCACCGAGGCCGCATCCCGGCTGTCCGGAGTGAAGTTCGAGGTGGGCGTTCCCTTCTCGCTGAACCACATGAACCAGGCCGCGGCTCCCTCCCCCCTCTCCCTCACGGCACTCTTCTGGTCATGGAACGCCGGGTACAAATTCATCCGCGCCGAGGTCATGTCGGACGGCCTCCCCCAGGGCTTCTTCATCCACCTGGGGAGTACCGGCTGCTCCCCTGAGGGCCGAGCGTCCCGACCTGCCACCCAGTGCGCCAACGGGAACCGGGTGCAGGTGGAGCTGCCCCGGTTCGATCCATCGTCGCAGCAGATCGTCTTCGATCTGGCCGCGCTCCTGGAGGGCGTCGACCTCTCCGGGGAGGGGGTGGAAGGGGATCGCAGCGCCTGCATGTCTTCTCCCGATGACGCCCGGTGCGCCCCCATCTTCGACGCTCTGGGACTTCCCTTTGACGGCGTGACACCCGGTGCGCAACGGGTGTTCATTGTGGAAAACCTGCGACCGGCGGCCTTCCAATGATCTCACGACGCCCCGTAAAGCCCAGGCGGGGCACGGCGGTCCGGGCCGGCGTTCCGCTGGTCCTGGTGGCGTCGCTCCCCGTGTGGCCGGGCCTCCTCTGGGACGGCCTCCAGGAGGCGGCGGAGCAGCCCACCGCCACGCTCTCCCATTCCTGGGAGTGGGAGCTTCCACCGTGGATGCCTCGCCCCGTGGTACCCCAGGACAATCCCATGACCCCGGAAAAGGTGGAGCTGGGAAGACACCTCTTCTACGACGAGGATCTGTCGGCGAATCGGACCCAGAGCTGTGCCTCCTGTCATGTGCAGGAGCTTTCCTTCGCCGACCCACGTCCGCGAGCCGTGGGATCCACCGGCGAGGTCCACCCCCGAGGGAGCATGAGTCTGGCCAATGTGGCCTACGCCAGTACCCTCACCTGGGCCAATCCAAACCTTACCGCCCTGGAGCAGCAGGTACTCATCCCGCTCTTCGGTGAGGACCCGGTGGAGCTGGGGATGGGCGGGAAGGAGGAAGAGCTCCTGACTCGTTTACGGACGTCCGCCATCTATCCTGATCTCTTCGCCGCGGCGTTCCCGGAGGAAGAAGATCCCATCCACCTCCAGACCCTGGTGTGGGCCCTCGCTTCCTTCCAGCGGGCCCTCGTTTCGGTGAGTTCACCCTACGACCGGTACCTGCAGGGAGATGACGACGCCGTGGGCGCTGAGGTCCTGCGAGGGGAGGATCTCTTCTTCAGCGAGCGCCTGGAGTGCTTCCATTGTCACGGCGGACCCTTCTTCTCGGGATCCATCGACTACGAGGGGAAGGGGTTCTCGGAGATCGAATTCTTCAACAACGCCCTCTACAACCTGGATGGTCAGGGGGCCTATCCCAGCGAGAACACGGGGATCTACGAGTTCACCCTCGATCCGGCGGACATGGGACGATTCCGTGCCCCTTCCCTCAAGAACATCGCTGTGACGGCTCCGTACATGCACGACGGCAGCCTGGAAACCCTGGAGGACGTGCTGGACCATTACGAAGCGGGCGGGCGTACGGTTTTGGAGGGGCCGATGGCGGGGTCCGGCCGGGAAAGTCCGCTTCGGAGTGAGTTCATCGTGGGATTCGAGCTGACCCCGGAGGAACGAGGGGACCTCCTGGCCTTTCTCCATGCCCTCACCGACGACGCCTTCCTGACGGACCCGCGCTTCTCGGATCCCTGGCCTCGCGAAGAAAGGCCGGACACCCGCACGGAGGCCATGGGTAGCGACCTCCAACAGACACACCGGTTTATCGGGAGCGGAAGGCTCCCCTGACCGGGATCAGTACCGTCACGAGACAACCATCCTAATCGGAACCAAGGAGCAAACCATGAAGTCCAGAGATCATCGCCGCACCTTCAGTGCCCTCGCCCCCCTGGCCGTGGTGGCCGCCCTCGCCCTCGCCGCCTGGGGCGCTGCCGCCTCCGTCCTGGCCGAGCCAGCCCACGCCGATGAGATCATCCATCTACGCCTGAACTCCACCCAGCCCGAGGCCGACGCGGCGGTGTCCGAGTCTCCGGCGGAAATCCGCCTCTTCTATTCGGAGCCGCCCCAGATGCATGGGACCTCGGTGCGGCTGGCCGATGCCGAGGGAGAGTTGGTGCCCGCCAGCGAGGCGACGGCCGACTCGGACGACGCCAGGGAGGTGTTCATCGTCCCTGACGAGCCCCTGGCCCCGGGCACCTACACCGTGCACTGGCGGACCATTGCCCAGGACGGACACGCCCAGCGTGGCGACTTCACGTTCCGAGTGACCGGTGAGAGCTGAGCCCGGAGCCTCTCACCCCTTTGCATGATCGGCGGAGCGCACTGGAACTCCCCTACCGGAAACATCTCTTGCTCCCTCTGCGGCCCGTTCCCCGTCCTGCACTCATCCGCTGCATCCTGGTCGGCCTGGGAGCGATCCTGGTGCTGTGGTCCCCACCCCTCTTCGCCGAGGCCGTTGCCGAACCCGTTTCCGCCGTCATTACCCAGGACACCGGCGAGATCCGCGGGACAGTGGCGGAGCGGGGCACGGGACGCCCCCTCCCGGGAGCTGCGGTGGAGGTGGTGGGGGGTCCCGGCCCCGTATCCACCGACGGACAGGGACGGTTCGTCCTTCGGGATGTGCCGGTGGGGACCGTCACGGTGCGTGCCCGGCTCCTGGGGTACGAAACGCTGGAGATCCCGGACGTCCGGGTCACCCTGGGTCGAGCCACGACCATCACCCTGGAGCTCCGGGAGCGGGCCCTGGAGCTGGAGGGGATCGAGGTGA
>PWZC01000181.1 GCA_003567615.1 Gemmatimonadota bacterium
AGCGACCGCGGTGACACCAATCCCTTCCAGGGGAGGGACCGTTCGGGCCCCATGGTCCTTGAAGTCATGAACGACAACTTCAACGACGCCCGCATCTACACCCTCTGGAACGGGAATCGGCGCCGAATCGGCACGGTGATCGGCAAGACCCAGGGGAGCTTCGAGATCCCGGTGGGTCACGGCGATCTGCGGGTTCAGGTGGACTTCATCGCCGCCGGTGGGTTCATCACGGACCCGCTCACGGTGTGGCCCGGCGAGGTGGTCCAGCTCGTGATTCCCTCCGCCTCCCGCGGGCGGATCATTCCCCGCTCGCTGGAGTGATCATTCCCCGCCCTCTTCGATGACCACCAGCCGGTCTCCGGCGGCCACCGCCTCCCCCTCGCTCACCTCGACGGAGCGGACGACCCCGGCTACCGGCGCCGACAGGGTGGTTTCCATCTTCATGGCCTCCGTGACCAGGAGGGGGTCGCCCCGGGACACGGTATCACCCACGGCCACCTTGACCTGGAAGACGGTGCCGGCCATGGCGGCCCCCACCTCCCCGGGGCGGGTCCGATCCGCCTTGGGGCGGGTGGGGACGTCGGCGACGGCGGCCTGGTCCACCACCTGCACGGCCCGGGGCTGACCATTCAGCTCGAAGTGGACCCGGCGAGTGCCGTCTTCCTCCACCGGACCCACTGCCGCCAGCCGGATCACCAGCGTCTTCCCCTCCTCGATCTCCACCTGCGTCTCCTCACCCACATCCATTCCGTAGAGGAAGGCGACGGTGTTGAAATTCCGGACCTCGCCGAACTCCTCCTTTCGCCGGGCGAATTCGCTGAAGACCTTGGGGTAGAGGGCGTAGGAGAGTCGTTCCCGGGGTCGGGGCGCACGACCCAGGAGGGGCGTGAGCTCCGCATCCTTCTCCGTCCAGTCGTAGGGCTCCAGGTCGGCGCCGGCCCGTTCCGTGAGAGGTTTCTCTCCTCGGAGGACGATGCGCTGCAGCCGCTCCGGGAACCCACCGTAGGGCTGCCCCAGGTGCCCGGCGAAGAAGTCTACCACCGACTGGGGGAAGTCGAACTCCTCCCCGGCTTCGTGGCGGGCGTAGATCTCTTCGAAGGTAAGCTCGTTCTGGACCAGGTACATGGCGAAATCGGCCACCACCTTGCTGGTGGGGGTCACCTTCACCAGGCGGCCCAGCTCGTCGTTCACCCGGCGGTATGTGTCGCGAATGAGACCCCACCGGTCGCCCAGTCCGAGCTGGATGGCCCGGGGCCGGAGGTTCGAGTACTGCCCGCCCGGGATCTCGTGGCGGTAGACGTCGGTGGTCCCGGCCTTGAGCCCCGACTCGAAGGGGTGGTAGATCTCGCGGACCCGCTCCCAGTGGTCGGCCAGCTCCTGCATGGCCTGCGCCTCCAGCTCCGGGCGTCGGGGGTCGCCCTGGAGCGCCGCCACCAGCGCGTTCATGGAGGGTTGGCTCGTGAGCCCCGACACGCTGGAGAGGGCGCAGTCCACCACATCCACCCCGGTCTCGGCGGCAGCCAGGAGCATGGCCACCCCATTTCCCGAGGTGTCGTGGGTGTGGAGGTGGATGGGGAGGGAGACCGCCTCCCGGAGCGCACCGATGAGGAGGCGGGCCGCCCCCGGCTTCAGGAGCCCCGCCATGTCCTTCACCGCAAGGATGTGGGCCCCCCGCGCCTCCAGCTCCCGTGCCAGGTCCACGTAGTAGTCCAGCGTGTACTTGGTCTCGGCCGGGTCGCTCACGTCGCCGGTGTAGCAGATGGTGGCCTCGGCGATCTTCCCGGCTCGCACCACCTCCTCGATGGTCAGCTCCATGTTGGGGAGGTAGTTCAGGGCGTCGAAGATGCGGAAGACGTCGATCCCGGCGCCGGCCGCCTCCACGATGAAGGCCCGCACCACATTGTCGGGGTAGTTGGTGTACCCCACGGCGTTGGCCCCGCGCAGGAGCATCTGGAAGAGGACGCCCGGCACCTGCTCCCGCAGTCCGGCCAGCCGCTCCCACGGATCTTCCTGCAGAAAGCGCATGCACACATCGAAGGTGGCCCCGCCCCACATCTCCCACGAGAAGAGCCCCGGGAGCCGGTGCGCCGTTGGAAGGGCGGCGTCCATGAGGTCCCGGGTGCGCACCCGGGTGGCCAGGAGCGACTGGTGGGCGTCCCGGAAGGTGGTGTCGGTGACCAGAAGGCGGTCGTGTTCCCGGATCCATCGGCTGAGCCCCTCGGCCCCCCTGGCCTGGAAGACCTCCCACGCCGGGGAGGAGGGGGGCGGGGTGCGGCGCGGGAAGGCCGGGGGCTCGGGGCGGATCAGGGGTGTGGGACGCTGAAACCGTTCCGGACTGCCCGGGGGTCCGTTCACGATGATGTCGCCCAGGGCCCTGAGAGCCTTCGTTCCCCGATCCCTGCGCTGACGGTACTGGAAGAGCTCCGGGGTCTCGTCGATGAAGCGGGTGTGGGTGTTACCGGCCAGGAAGGTGGGGTGCTGCAGCACGTTCTGGAGGAAGGGCAGGTTCGTCTTCACCCCCCGGACCCGGAATTCGGCCAGGCTCCGTCCCAGACGCCGGGAGGCCTCCCGCAGGTCGCCGCCCCATGCCGAGACCTTCACCAGCATGCTGTCGTAGTGGGGGAGGACCTTGGACCCTGAGCCGCCCACTCCCGAATCGAGGCGGATACCGTGACCGGCGGCGGCGCGGAAGGTGATGATACGCCCGGAATCCGGCGCGAAGTCCTTCTCCGGATCTTCGGTGGTGATACGGGCCTGGATGGCCTGTCCCCGGCGCTCGATGGCCGCCTGTCCCGGGATGTCCAGCTCCGGGTCGTCCAGGCGGTACCCCTGGGCCCCCCGGATCATGGCCTGGATCAGGTCCCGGCCGGTGATCATCTCGGTGACGGTGTGCTCCACCTGGATCCGGGTGTTCACTTCGATGAAGTAGATCCGGGGCTCTCCGTCCACCTCTTCCACCAGGAACTCCACGGTGCCCACGCTGGCGTAGTCCACCTCCCGGGCCAGCCGGAGGCTGTAGTCGTAGAGCTTCTGTCGGACCGATTGCGCCAGGTTCGGGGCCGGCGCCAGCTCCACGATCTTCTGGAGGCGCCGCTGCACGGAGCAGTCGCGTTCGAAGAGGTGCACGCAGTTCCCGTGGTGGTCCGCCAGGAGTTGGACCTCGATGTGCCGGGGATTCACCACGTAGCGCTCGATGAATACCTCGGGGGTGCCGAAGGCGGCGGCGGACTCGCGGCGGGCGGCCTGGAAGGCGTCGTCGAGCTGGGCCTCGGCGTGCACCACCCGCATCCCCCGGCCTCCGCCCCCATGGGTCGCCTTGATGAGGAGGGGGAAGCCGATCTCGGCGGCCACCCGGTGCGCCTCGTCCAGGTCGGTCACGGCCCCCCGGGAGCCCGGGACGATGGGGACCCCGGCCCGTTCGGCCACAGTGCGGGCCGAGACCTTGTCGCCCAGCGCCTCCATGGCCGCAGGCGGCGGACCGATCCAGACGATTCCGGCGGCCTGGCACGTCCGGGCGAAGTCCGCGTTCTCGCTCAGGAACCCGTAGCCGGGGTGGATGGCATCGACGCCCTTCTCCTGGGCCAGCTCGATGATGGCGTCGCCGTCCAGGTACGCTTCCACCGGGCGCCCCCGCTCGCCGATCTGATAGGCTCGATCCGCCTTGTAGCGGTGGATGCTGAGACGGTCCTCCCAACTGTAGAGGGCGGTTGTGGCGATTCCCAACTCGGTGCAGGCCCGGAAGATGCGTACGGCGATCTCGCCCCGGTTGGCGGCGAGGATGTCCTGGATCTCCCTGGGCATGCGGTCTCCTTCCCCGGCGGTGGGCCGGAGAGTGGGTGCTGGTATGTCCGGGGACGGTGGGAAGAGTGCGGGTGCGGCCTCCCCGGACCGAAGACCCCTGAGAGTAGAAAGGCGCTTCAGTCAGCACAACTGTGAAGGGGGGGCGCGCCCGGCCGGGGCACCCTCAGCGCTGCGGCGGTCCCTGATCCTCCGGCGCCGGGCGGCCCCGGACCCGGGACAGAACCTCCAGCCCCAGCACCACAGCCCCGGCCACCACCATGGCCGCCACTGCTCCCACCACCGCCGGGTCCTGCCCGGTGAGCCCTTCCCATGCGCCAGGGGTGATGGGGCGGGTGACCAGTGGGACTTCCTCCCCCGATGAATCCGTGTACGACGACAGCGTCTCCCGCCAGGGCCAGAGCTTGGGGAGCGAGCCCACCATGAGCCCCGCCAGGAAGGCGAGGGTGGCTTCGTAGCGGGTGCGGATGAGCCAGGTCAGGACCCGGGCGAAGGCCAGGATTCCTACCGTGCAGCCCGCCCCCAGCGCCGCCAGGAAGGCCACATCCAGTTCGCTCAGCGCTCTCACCAGAAGAGGGTACTGGCCCAGGAGGAGGAGGATGAAACTCCCGGAGATCCCCGGGAGGATCCAGGCACAGACCGCGACGGCACCGGCCAGGAAGGTGGAGATCCAGTGCTCCGGGGCGGGAAGGGGCTGGATGGAGACCAGCGTCACCCCGGCGGCCATGCCGGCGAGTCCCGTGGCGGCTCGGGTCAGCCCCCAGGGGCGCACGTACCGACCCACATAGATGGCCGAGGCCACAATGAGCCCGAAGAAGAAGGCCCAGAGATGGATTTCGCGATTCAGGAGGAGCCAGTTCACCAGCGCCGCCAGCCCGAAGACGCTGGTGGCCATCCCCACCCCCAGGATGGTGAGGAAGGGGAGATTCACCCGCTGGGAGGCGGCCCGGATGTCGCCCTTGAGGACCGTCCGGAGGAGATCCAGGTCCAGAGCGCGGATGGAGCGCACCAGCTCCACATAGATGCCGGTGATGAAGGCGATGGTGCCTCCGCTTACCCCCGGGATGAGCTCGGCCGCGCCCATGGCCGCCCCCCGCAGGTAGAGACCGATCCACTCCAGGGGTCCCCGGCGTCGATTCGGGGCGTCCAGCTCGGCAGGGTTCATGGGCGCACCGCCGCCAGGGCATCCCGGAGCGCTTCCAGGTCGCCGGCGTCGTTGTAGAGATTCGGCGAGATGCGGAGGGCCTCGCCCCGGACCGACACCACCACCTTCCGTCGTTCCAGCTCCCGGGCCACCGCGTCCCGCTCCACCCCGGCGGGGAGGCGGAGGCCGAAGAGATGGGGGGCGCGCCAGGCGTCTTCCTCCACTCCCCACCCTTCCTCCCGCGCCCAGGCCACCAGCGGCGCCGAGAGTTCGGCGGTGTGGCGAGCCACGGCCTCCGGGGTCCACTCCAGGAGGAGCCGGAGCGATGCCAGCGCCATGGGGAGGAGGATGAAGTTGCTCCGTTCGCCCACATCGTAGCGGACGGCGCCGGGGTCGTACCCGTCCCGGTAGTGGACCAGGCCGCCGAAGTTCCGGCTCCCCTCCCGGGCGATCCAGGTCTCTTCCAGGGGGACGCCGTCGTCGAAGGCGGGGCCCATCCACGCCAGCGCCACCGAGTAGGGGCCCAGGAGCCACTTGTACGCGGCCGAGATGAGAGCGTCGGGGCGGAACTCGGGAAGGTGGAAGGGGAGGGCGCCCACGGACTGGGTGCCGTCCACCACCAGGAGGGCGCCCACCTCCCGGGCCCGGGCGCCAATGGCGGCCAGGTCGAAGCGGGTGCCGTCGGTCCAGTGGACGTGCCCCAGCGAGACGACCCGGGTGCGGGGACCGATGGCTTCCAGGAGGCGCTGATTCCAGCGAGCGCCCCGGGGGGGCGGGCCGTCGGGGCCCACCATGCGGATGACGGCGCCGGAATCGGCGGCGGCGCGGCGCCACCCGTACACGTTCCCGGGGAACTGCTCCTCGGTGAGGACGATCTC
>PWZC01000332.1 GCA_003567615.1 Gemmatimonadota bacterium
CAAACCTCCTGGCAGATGTCACACCCGTAGACCCGGTTCCCCATGGCCCCCCGAAGCTCCCGGGGGATGGGTCCCCGGTTCTCAATGGTCAGGTACGAGATGCAGAGACGGGCGTCCATGACCGGGGCACCCTCGTCGTCCCGCCCCAGGAGCGCGCCCGTGGGGCACGCGTCGAGGCAAGACCGGCAGGTCCCGCAACGGTCCGCCTCGAAGGGTGGATCGGGCTCTGCATCCAGCGCCAGGAAGAGGGCGCCCAGGAAGAAGTAGGATCCCCGCCGGGGGTGAATGAGCATGGTGTTGCGACCGAACCACCCGAGCCCTGCCCGGACCCCCAACTCCCGCTCCAGCACCGGACCGGTGTCCACGTAGGCCCGATGGGGTACGTCCCGGCCCAGCTCCCCGCAGATCCGGCGGTGCACCCCCCGCAGCCCCTTTTTCACCACCCGATGGTAGTCCCTGCCCCGGGCATAGCGGGCGATGACCCCGCGAGAGGGATCCTCGGGAATGCCCGGCGGATCGGGCTGGAAGTACTCGTGCCCCACCACCAGCACGGTTCCGGCTTGGCTGGTCGGCCCGTTCAGACCAGGCTCCAGCCGCCGCTCGACCGCGTCGGGGCGGGCCAGATACTCCATTGTGCCGTGATGCCCGGCTTCGAGCCACCGGAGGAGGGCCGGCCCGTGGGCCGAGGGATCCGGCTGGGTGATCCCCACCAGATCGAATCCCTCGGCCCGGGCCGCCTCCTTCAGGAGACGGCTGACCTCACCCGGCCGGCGCCCCATACCGCCTCCCCTTCCACTCGATTCGGCGACCGCCCCGGAACCAGCTCCGGATCACGATGAACACCACCACCGCACTCCCGAGGGGGTGGATCAGCCCCAGCGCCGGCGACACCCCGAACCGGCGGTAGGCCCCGGCCCAGATCAGCACCCCCAGGGTCCACGCTGACCCGGCCCAGATGGCCACCGGCGCAACCCACTCCGGTGCAGCGCCTCCGGTGAGCTCCGCCGTGAACAGCCAGACCCCGGCGGTGACGGCGAAGGCCACGGCGGGAAAGAGCCAGAAGAAACTCAGGAACAGGACGATTCCCGGGAGAGCCAGGGGGCTCAGGCGTCCGCTGGCCTGCTGAGCCCCGATGGCCACATTCTTGGTCCATCCATCCACCAGCGTCCGGAGCGATGTATACATACGGGTCGAGAACACCGTCTCGGCTCGGCGGACCGTGACGGTGGAGCCCGCCCGGGCCATCTCCTGGGCCAGGCGGAGATCCTCCACCACCTCGTTCCGCACGGCGTGGTGCCCCTGGATCGTCTCGTACGCCGTGCGCTGCACCAGGACGAACTGACCGTTGGCGATGGCGTCCTTCCACCGGTCCGGGGTGATCACCCGGTGAAGCTTCCCGTAACGCGTCCCCAGGAGGAGGAAGATCTGGGGCTGCACGAGCTTCTCGCCCCAGGTCCCCATCTCCTGGCGGCCCAGTAGGGAGAGTAGCTCCGCACCATCTTCCTCCATGCCCCGCACGGCGCGAAGGAGGAGGTCGGGGTGGTGCAGCGTGTCGGCGTCGGTGAAGAGAAGGAGCCGACCCCGGGCCAGATCCGCCCCTTGCCGGCACGCCCAGGGCTTCCCGAACCATCCGTCCGGGAGGGCCCCCCCCTCCACCACCCGGAGCGAAAGTGCATTCCCCGCCGGTACAGCCGCGGCCTCGCCGGCGGTGTCGTCGGTGGATCGGTCGTCCACCACCAGGATCTCGAAGGGAATGCCGGTGAGTCGGGTCAGGCTCGTCAGGCACCGCGTGATGTTCCCCGCTTCGTTCCTGGCGGGGACGATGATGGACACCACGGGAATCCCGTCGTCCCCGGTCTCGTTCGACCCAAGGGGGTTGGCCTCGGAGGGAAGGGGTCGGGGTTCCCGGATTCCAAAGGCGAGAAAGGTCCCCAGGAGCCCCCAGGGAAGAAGGCCCAGGAAGACGGGGAGGAGCCACGGCATGGCTTCCATCACCGCCCCTCCCGATGCGGGTCGGAGGGTGTGGCGAACGGGGAGGAGGAAGCCCCGGGACGGGACCGGAACCGAGCCCCGTCGGCCACCCGCTCACCGGGAAAGTGGACGATCCGGTCTCCAACCTCGAGACCGGCCGTCACCTCCACCCAGTCCAGCCCTCGGCGCCCCACCGAGACACCCACCTCCTCCAGCCGCGCGCGCCGGGTCCGGTAGGCCACCCAGCTCCCCGCCCGGGGCAGCACGGCGCCTACGGGCACCCGCACGGGAACGTCCTCTCGGTGGAGGACGAAGGTCGCTTCCATGCGAAAGTCATGACCGATCTGACCCCCAGGGAGTCCAAAGCGATGGGAGGGGTCCTGAGGGACGTAACGGGAGGTGGGTTCACCGGCGGTGTGGGTGGCTTCACGGAGCGAGTCGGGGAGGGGATCGGGGTCGATCAGGACATTCACGCGTTGCTCTTCCATACCGAGGGGCGAAACCCGGCTGAAGCCGGAAGGTTCGACGAGACGGACAGTTCCGCCGGTCACGCTGCTGCCGAGACCCTGCAGCCGGACCGCAGTGCCGGGGCCGATTCGGGGAGCCATGGCGGTGGGGACGGACACAACCACCTCAAGGAATTGCGACCCTTCGGTGCGACCCACCTCCGCCAGCAGCTCGCCCGGCGCAACCGGCCCCCCACTCTGGCGATGGACGCGGAGAACCCGACCGGTCAGGGGTGAAGGTAGCGGGAGTGGTCCGTCTGTGGCCGCCCGATCCCTGCCTCCCGGCTGGGATTCAGCGATCCCCGAAGATGTGAAAGCCACCTGCTCCAACTCCACCCCCACCCTGGCCAGACTTGCCTCCACCCCGGCCAGCTCCGCCTCGGCACCGGCTCGCACGGCCCGGGCCTCAGCCAACAGCGCCTCCCGGGTATGGAGGAAAGCCTGCGCCACCTCCACGGCCGACCTCGTCCCGGCCCCGTCCTCCCTCAGACGCTCCTGACGTCGGAGCTCCAGTCGAGCCTCCACGACTCCGGCCTCCATCGCCTCCACGCCGGCTCCGGCCGCTTCCACCCGAGCCCGGGCCGCGTCACGCTCCGCCTCCAGCCGGGCCCGGGCTCGCCCGTCCAGTGGAGTGGGAGCCAGGCGATGAAGGCGCAGAATGGGCGCCCCCTCCACCACGGCATCCCCGGGGCGGACCCCGGGACGCTCCAGGAGCCCCGCCGTCGGGGCCCGGAGTTCAGCCCGGTCCCGGAACCGGGCCCGTCCCTCGGCCCGCAGCACCTCCTCCACCAGACCCGACCCGGCAACCACCAGATCCACCTCCGCCGGAGGCTCCCGGAACGACAGGAAGAGGCCGCCCACGATGACCACCCCCAGAAGGACGAGCAGGAGCCTGCGCCAGCGGCGCGGGAGTTCCCAGCGTCTGCGGTGCGTGGAGGCGGTCACGGTGGCATCACTCCCGGGTCTTGAGGACGCCGATGAGATCCAACTGGTCCAGGCGCCGCCGAACCAGGAGGGCGCTGACGGTGGCGGCACCGAGCACCACGGCCACGGCGAAGCCGTAGGTCTCCAGGCTCAGGACCACGGGGAGACGGTAGCGCTCCGGGTCCACCGTCCCAGCAATGGCGATGCAGAGCTGCCGCCCGATCCAGAGCCCCGGGGGGATGGCCAGGAGCACCTGCACACCCATTTCGCCCAGGAGCACCATGGAGATTTCGCGCCGGGTGAACCCCAGGACCCGGAGGCTCGCCAGATCCCGCTCCCGGGTGGCCACGGCGACCCGGGCATTGTTGTACACGACCCCCCCGGCGATGACCGAGGCGAAGGCGGTGAGGACCAAGGTGATGATGAGCAGGATCCGGACGCTCTGGTCCCGGAAGCGGGCCACCAGCACATCCCGGCTCGCCACATCCAACACCCCGGGAAAGCGGGCCAGCCGCTGCTCCAACTCCCCGAACCGCTCCGGGTCCGAGAACACCAGCGCCTGGCTCACCACCGCCCCCTCCCCCAGCAGGCGATTCAGCACGGACATGGGCAGGTGGCCCTGCATCCCGAACATCTCGTCCACCAACCCATCGATCACCAGGAAGGCATCGCCCCCCCGCCCCTCCCTCAGGGTCACCCGCACCGAATCGCCGGGGGCCACCGCCAGCACCTCGGCCAGCTTGGAGGTGATGACGAGCCCCCGCTCCGGGACGGGACGCGCCGCCCCGTCGGCGTCCACCAACTGCCGAAGCACCGTGCCCTCGGCATAGCCCTGGAGCGGCACATCCCGCCAGCGGTGTCCGGCGTGCATCCGGACCGCCGTGACACGCATCCCCTCCACCCGTTCAACCCCGGGGAGGGCGGCCACTTCGAAGAGCGCCTCCTCGGGCGTGGGTCCGGCGAATGTCACCGTCACGTTCTCGCGCCAGGCCCGGAAGAACTGCTCCTCGATGAGGTAGTCCAGGGCGTCGGTGTTGAAGCGGGCCACCACCACGATGGCCACGGCCATGGCAATGCCCAGCGCCGAGAGGCCGGTACGCAGGGGACGCCGACCGATCTCCCGAAGCACCATCCGACCGATGGAGCCCACCAACCGCCCCAGACCCAGCCGCTCCAGTACCGTGGGCCGATACCGGGCGGGCGGCGCCGGCTGCATGGCCTCGGCCGGGGACAGGGCGAGGATACTGCGAAGCGCTCCGGCCGCTCCACTCACCCCGGCCAGTACCGCGATGCCCGCCCCCAGGATCATCTGCCAGAATGGGACACGGAACTCCAGGATGGGGAAGCCGAAGATGGATCCGTAGAGCGAGGTGAGGGCGTCGCCCAGGACCCAGCCCAGCACGACGCCCAGCACCGCTCCGCCCAGCGACACCCCCGAGACCATCTTCAGGTAGTGGAACCCCACCTCACGGTTGGAATACCCCAGCGCCTTGAGCGCCGCAACCTGGGTGCGCTGGAGGTACAGCAGCCGCGACAGGACTACATTCAGGAGATAGGCGGCCACGCCCAGGAAGATGAGGGGAACCACCGTGGCGAACTGGCGGAGCTGCTGGAGTTCGCCCTCCAGAATGAAATTGGAGGGCTGCAGATCCCGCCCCACGGTTCCCCTTCCCCCGTACGGTTCCAGGATCCCGTCGATCCCGGCCAATGCCTGGCGCGTCGCCTCGCCCCGGTGCAGGCGGAAGACCGCGTCGTTGAAGGCACCCTCCATGCGGAAGATGGGGGCGACGGCTCCACGGTCCATCCAGAGCACGGCGAACCGCTCGTCGTCGGGGACCAGTGCCCCGCCAGGCGGGAGGGGGAAGATGAACTCCGGGGAATTGCCCAGGCCGGTGATGCGGAGGGGCCGGAGCTGGCCATTCATGACCACGCGAAGGGTGTCGCCCACCCCCACACCCCAGCGGTCGGCGAAGGCGTCCAGGAGGAGGGCTTCGTCACTCCGGCCCGGCTCGGGGAGCCGCCCTTCCCGGAGAAAGATGCGGTTCAGGGGTGGGTCGCCCCCGGTCGGGAGGCTCACCACCTGCCCCGTGGGCGACTGAGCCACACCTTCGACGGGGATCCGGACCGGCTCGATGATCCGGGTGTAGACGGCAGCCACCCCGGGCACGGCCTCCAGCCGTCCCCGGAGGGATTCGGGCGCCCGCTCCAGACTGACGAAGGCGTCGCCGAACCGATACCGGTCGTAGTAGATCTCCCGGGACTCCAGGAGCGACTGGTAGGGGGAAGCGAGAGCCAGGTACCCACCGATCCCCGCGCCCACCACCAGGGCGATGGTGACACCCTGCCCCAGGAGCCCCATGAGGTCCCGGATGAGCTTGCGGTCCAGCGCC
>PWZC01000374.1 GCA_003567615.1 Gemmatimonadota bacterium
GAGCGGGTGCTCTTGCACTCGGGGTAGGCCGAACACCCCAGGAACCGGCCGAAGCGGTTCCACTTGACCAGCATGGGGGATCCACACTTCTCGCAGGTCTCCCCCTCGGCAGCCAGGATTTCCTTCACGATCTCGTCGGACTCGGCCTTCCCCTTCTCCAGCCGGTCCTGGAAGGGGGGATAGAACTCCTTGAGGAGCTCCCGCCAACCCACCTCGCCTTCTTCCACCCGGTCCAGCTCTCCCTCCATTCGGGACGTGAAGGCCACATCGAAGATGTTGGGGAAGACGCGGACCAGGAGCTTGGAGACGGTGTCGCCCAGGGCGGTGGGGACGAAGCGGCGCTCCTCCATCTCCACGTAGCCCCGGTCCATGATGGTGGAGATGATCTGGGCGTAGGTGGAGGGACGCCCGATCCCGAGCTTCTCCAGCTCCTTCACCAGCGACGCCTCGGAGAAGCGCGGTGGTGGCTGGGTGAAGTGCTGCTTGGGCTCCATGGACTTCCGATCCACCACCTCTCCCTCGTCCAGTGACGGGAGGGGCTCCAGATCGTCCAGTCGGCGATGATCTCCGGCCTCGGTGGCCTCCCGATAGACCCGGGTGAACCCGTCGAACTTCACCACCGAACCAGTGGCCCGGAAGGTGAAGGTGCGGCCGTCCGAACCCTCCAGGTCGAAGTCCAGAGTCGTGGTGTCGTAGACGGTGGGTGACATCTGGCTGGCCACGAATCGGACCCAGATGAGCTCGTAGAGCCGGGCCTCATCCTCGTCCAGGTAGCGGCGAGCCTCGTCGGGATGGAGGCTCGGATCGGTGGGACGAATGGCTTCGTGGGCCTCCTGTGCTCCCTTGGCCTGCTTCCCGGCCCAGAGGCGGGGGCTCGACGGGGTGTAGCGCTCCCCGAACTTCTTCCGAACCCAGCTCTGCGCTCCGGCGGCGGCCTCCGCCGAGACCCGGGTCGAGTCGGTCCGCATGTAGGTAATGAGACCCACGGTGCCCCGGGAGCCCACCTCGCGGCCCTCGTAGAGGCGCTGGGCGTTGGACATGGTCCGGCGAGCCGAGTACCGGAGGCGCTTCGCCGCTTCCTGCTGGAGCGTCGAGGTGGTGAATGGGGCAGGAGCATTCTTCCGTCGCTCCCGGCGCTTCACCGAGGTGGTGCGGAACGGGACCCCGTCCACGGCGTCCAGGACCGCCTGGGTCGTCGTCTCGTTCGGGAGGGTGAAGGACTTCCCGTCAATCTTCTGCAGTCGGGCGTCGAAGGCGTCCTCGTCCTTCTGCAGGTGGGCGGTGATGGACCAGTACTCCTCCGCCTCGAAGCGGCGGATCTCGTCTTCCCTCTCACAGATGAGGCGAAGGGCCACGGTCTGCACCCGGCCTGCGGAAAGCCCGGGACGGATGGGCTTCCAGAGGAACGGGGAGACCTGGTAGCCCACCAGGCGGTCCAGGATTCGACGCGCCTGCTGGGCCTCCACCTTCTTGAGATCCAGATGACCGGGATCCTCCAGCGCACGTTCCACGGCCCGCTTCGTGATTTCCCGGAATTCGACCCGCCGGAAGCGCTCCGGCTCCTTCTCCCACCCGAGCTGCTCGGCCACATGGTAGGCGATGGCCTCACCCTCCCGGTCCGGGTCTGTGGCGAGGATGACGGAGTCGGCCTTCCTGGCCTTGTCCTTCAGCTCCTTCAGCACCTTCCCCTTGCCGCGAATCGTCACGTACTTGGGCTCGAAATCCCCCTCCACATCCACGCCCAGATCCTTCTTGGGCAGATCACGGACGTGCCCCACCGAGGCCGCCACGTCAAAACGGCGTCCCAGGTAGCGACCGATGGTCCGGGCCTTCGCCGGGGACTCGACGATGACCAGTTGACGTCCGTTCGATCCGTTTCCCTTCGCCATAGGCTGGTACTGATCCGTGAAATGAAGAACTCAGGCCGGGGATCCGCCGCCGAGGCGGCCGGCGATCTCCCGGGCGATGGAGGACGACGAGCGCCCTTCGGTCCGGATGTGCCAGTGAGCCAGTGCATAGTACGGCTCACGAACTTCAAGGAGCGCCCGGGCCCTGACCAGCGGGTCAGCCACCTCGAGGAGGGG
This sequence comes from Gemmatimonadota bacterium, assembly GCA_003567615.1. Classification (GTDB taxonomy): domain Bacteria; phylum Gemmatimonadota; class Gemmatimonadetes; order Longimicrobiales; family Gaopeijiaceae; genus PWLA01. The sequence goes on from PWZC01000374.1 coordinate 2,085, forward strand.
CCGACGTGTCCGGCTGGCCGAGATTCGCTCCACCGCCGCCTCGGCCGAAACCATGAGCCAGATTGCAAGGGTAACCTGATCAAGCGACTCCAGGCGATCCTCCCGGCACGGCCAACCGCCGCCGGACGAGACCACGATACCGTCTTCCTGTAGGAGCGCCAGCGCCGTCTGATGTTCCACATGGCGGAAGAAGGCCTCACCCTCCTCCTGGAAGATTCGCGCCACCGAACGCCGTTCCCGGGCCACGATCTCTCGATCCATATCGGCGAATCGCCACCCCATCAGCCGAGCCAGGCGCCGACCGACCGCACTCTTTCCGGCCCCCATGAACCCGACCAACACAACCCGGAGGATCTGGTCCAGAGCAGGTTCCAGACGCACCGGCCTGGCCCCTTCGAGGCGGGCCGGCGGGGGTGACGGGGATTCCCCAGCCTCCCGGCTCCCGCCGCCGGGAGGCCGGATTCCGGTGGGAGTGCCCCCCGCCGCGTCGTCTGCCAGGATCAGCGTTCCCCCCAGCCGCGTTCCGAAAGGTACGACAGGTATCCATCGAAGTTCCGGCGGATTTCCTCCATGGAATCCCCACCGAACTTCTCCAGGAAGGCGTCGGCCAGCACCAGCGCCACCATGGCCTCTCCCACCACGGCGGCGGCGGGGACGGCGCAGACATCGCTCCGCTCCGTGGCTGCCTCCCGGGCGGATCCATCTCTGAGATCGACCGAGGGGAGGCGACGCTTGAGGAGCGTCGAAATGGGCTTCATGGCGCCACGGACCACCAGGGGCTCGCCGGTGGTCACTCCTCCCTCCAACCCCCCGGCCCCGTTGGACGAACGGACGAAGCCACCGGCACGGGTCTCCGCGTCTTCCCGGACGATGGGGTCGTGGACACGGGAGCCCAACCGTCGAGCCGCCTCGAAGCCGAGGCCCACCTCCACGCCCTTGATGGCCTGGATGGAGAGAATGGCGGCGCCCAGGCGCCCATCCAGCTTCCGGTCCCAGGAAATGTGGCTCCCGAGGCCCACGGGTACACCGGTGGCCACCACCTCGAAGACCCCGCCCAGGGTGTCTCCATCCTCGCGGGCCTGGTCGATGGCCCGGATCATGGCATCCGCCACATCCGGGTCCAGCGTGCGAACCGGCGAGGCGTCGGTGACGGCGTTCAGGTCCTCGGGGAGCTCCTCCGGATCCCGGGCCCGGACGTCTCCGATGGAGCGGACGAAGCTTCCCACCTGGATCCCGAACTCACCCAGAAGCCGCTTCGCCACCGCCCCGCAGGCCACCCTCGCCGCCGTCTCCCGGGCGCTGGCCCGCTCCAGGATGTCCCGGGTATCCCTCCTGGCATACTTGAGCACCCCCACCAGGTCCGCATGCCCTGGGCGTGGCAGGTACATGGGTCGGAGCGCCTTGGGATTCTCGTCCGGATCCGGAGGGAGGTGGCCCATGGCGGTGGTCCAGTTCTCCCAGTCCCGATTCCAGACGATCATGCTGAGGGGAGACCCCAACGTTTCCCCGAGGCGAACGCCGCTGAGGAGCTCCGCCCGGTCCTGCTCGATCTGCATGCGCCGACCCCGTCCGTAGCCTCCCTGACGGCGGGCCAGCTCCGGGTCCACATCCCGCTCCATTTGCAGGGAAAGTCCGGACGGAAGCCCTTCCATAAGGGCCGTGAGGCCTCGGCCGTGGGACTCCCCGGCGGTGTGGAAGCGGAGAAGACGAAGGAAGGACATGGGACCTGCCGAGGCGAGAGGGAGCCGTTGTGGGGACGGCCCAAAACCTGACGCCCGGCCTGGAGCCTGTCCAGACCGGGCGTCTTTTGCCCCCTGTCCGCCGGGCCATCCCCGGCGGCGAATCAGCGCCCGACGGCGAATCAGCGCCAGGCCGTGAATCAGCGCCGGGTGATCTGCGGCGTGACCATGATGATGAGGTCCTGCTGGATACGGGACTGGGAGCTGAAACGGAAGGCCCGACCCACGAAGGGGAGGTGCTGCAGGATGGGAATCCCCACCCGGCTCTCTTCCACCTCCGTCACCGTAAGGCCACCGATGACTACGGTCTCACCGTCCTCAACCAGAACCTGGGTATGGGCCTCCTGGGTGTTGAAGCGGTACCCGAGCTCAATCCCCACTTCCTCCACTCCGGAGCGTTCGGCCCGGAGGTCCATGAAGATGAGATCGCCGGCGGTAATGGTGGGGGTCACCTCCAGGATGATCCCGGTCTCCACGAACTCGATCTGCGGGGCCCCGATGAAGAGGGAGCCTTCATCGCCTCCCTGCTGCTGGCTTCTCTGGACCCCCCGCACCGGCGTCCTCTCTCCCACCTGGATGCGGGCAGGTCGGTTATCCAGCACCTTTACCTGCGGCGCAGCCTGAATGTCGCTGAGCTGTACCGATTCGAGAGCCTCCACGAAGGTCAGGAGCGTCATCCGTCCCATGACGATGGAGTTCAGGAACTGCAGCGAGGGCGTTGCCACCCGTTGGCGGGCGTTCCCCAGAGCGGCGATGGAGTTGCCGCGCAGCGAGATGACGTTGGTGGGCGGATCGACCTGCTCGTTGAGATTCCCGTCGCCGGTGGAGTCGATGAGCCCCGGCGTCACCACATTGAGCTGGTTGCCGCGCATGTCCTTCAGATCGTAGACGATGCCCAGTTCCGCCAGATCGGTCCGGTTCACGAAGATGATCTTGGCCGAAATGGTCACTTCCGGTGTCTCGAGGTCCAACCCCATGAGGAGTTCATCCACCGCCTCCAGCACGCTGGGGACATCGGTGACCACCAGCGAGTTGGTGGACGCGCTCACCGAGATCCGGCCCCGGCTCGAGAGCAAGCTCTCGATGGCAGGCTGCAGATCCAGCGCGCTCCCGTAGTTGACCCGGAAGGGCCGGGTCACCAGCTGCTCCACCTCGGCCCGTTCCGTCAGATCCTGGAGGCGGTCCACCCGGATGATGCCGGAGTCGTACTCCCGAGCCGCCAGTCCATGGGACTCGAGGATGGTCTGGAGCGCGATATCCCAGGGCTGGTTCCGGATATCGGCACTCACCATCCCCGCCACGCCGGCCCCCGGGACGATGGACCGTCCGGAGAACTCCGAGAAGGTGAACAGCACGTCCTGCATGGGCGTCCCACTGAAGGAGACGCTGATCCGGCGGCTGAATTCATCGGCCACGATTCCACGACGGTTGGTGGCCGCGCGGGAGCTCCGGGCCTCGCCGTTGTCCGCGGACGCCGTGGCGGGAACGGCAATCCCGGCGTTGGGGGAGGTGGGCTCGGGTACGGAGAGGCTCCAGGGCTGAAAGGTCTCGCCGGGACCGTGGAGGGAGATCCGGACGTAGCCGTCTCCACTCTGCACCACGTGCTCCACTGGTCGATCCAGCTCCAGGACCACTCGTACCACGTCCCGGTCGTACTGGGAGGCCCGAAGGGTCAGGATACCCCCACGATCCACCCGGGCGCGCTGTTCCGAGTCGCTGGAGAAGCGGGCTCCAAGGAGGTCCACGACCACCCGGTCGGGTCCTTCCATGGTAAAGTCCCGGGTTGTGACCTGGCCCTCGAGCGAGATCACCACCTCGGTGCGTTCAGGGGCCGGGAGGATCTGGAGGCCGGTCACGGTCCCGGCCGCGGTCTCCGGCGAAACCGGAGCAACCAGGGCGAGCCAGACCGCCAGCATCCCTGCCGGCGCAGTGACGACGGGCAACATCAGAGTCCTCCCTTGTCATGC
>PWZC01000135.1 GCA_003567615.1 Gemmatimonadota bacterium
ATGGGAGGGGCGGCCCTTGTCCGTAACCGGACCGATGCCACGACCAGTCCGCTCAACTCCAGTCGGCGGGAATCACGCGGGGATCCAGGAGGGCCTCGTCGTCATCGTACCACTCGTCCCAGTCCTCCTCATCCTCTTCTTCGTCGTCCCACTCCTCATCGTCGTCGTCGTCCCACTCATCCTCGTCCTCCCACTCCTCTTCGTCAATCTCATCGTCCTCGTCGAGGGCGACCATACCCTGGCTCGCCTCGAGGGTCCTGTCGAGCCAGCCCCAGCGGTCCATCATCTCCTGATACCTCCGGTCATCGAGGAAGGTGAAGGGAGCGAGGAGTATCCCCATCCCTGGCCGCAATTCTACCTTCCTCCATAGGAAAGTCAAGCGGGAACGGGACAGGGTGTACGGTGCTAGGAACAGGGAGATTCCGGCAATGGAAATCCTCGTTTCCTCCCCCTATGTTGGGACCTGCCGGGTCGGCCGGTCCACGGCTTCGACCCCGGACGATTTCTCCCTGCGAGGTACGTCATGGCACGACCTTTCCCCATCCCCGCCTTCCGCGCATCCGGAGCCGGGACCCGGCGGTCCCCGGTCCTCTTCGGGCTGTCCGTCCTGTTCCTGACGACGCTCCTGGCCACCGGCTGCGAGCTCCCCCGGGCCCACGGCGATCCCACTGCGGTGATCGTGGCGGCGGAGACCGAGCTCTGGTACTCCATCGAAGACGAATTCCGGGCCCAGATGGAGCCCCCCATCCAGACGGTACGCCAGGAGCGCCCCTTCCGCATCACACCGGTGGACCCGGACGTGGAGAGTGGATGGGGTCAGCTCCGTCGCTTCCGGCAAGCCGTCCTGGTGGGTTCGGCCGATACACCGTGGATGGAGGAGGCCCTGGCCAAGGTATCCGGGCCCATCCCCGAGGCCCCCGCCCTCCTGGAGGTGGAAAACGTGTGGGCCCGGGGGCAGAGGATCTGGATCCTCCTGGTACCGGAGGACGATCCGGGGCAGGCGGTGACCGACCTGGCCGGCTCCGTCCTGGAGACCATGGACACCCAGTTCAGGGAGTTCGTGCGGACCCGTCAGTACGTGTCGGGGCGGGATACCCTCCTGGCCGACTCCCTGGCCGCCAACGTGGGGTTCTCCATGATGTTCCCCAACGTCTACCGGTACACGGTGGAGGACTCGGTCTTCCGCTTCCGCAACGACAATCCCAGCCCCAGGGAGCTCATCCGCGAGATCGCCGTGACCTGGCTCGAGCCGGCTCCGGACGAGGACCCGACCCAGGAAGAGCTGGAGGAGTGGCGCACCCAGTTGGCGGCGAACTACTACGTGGACCCCCAGGAGTTGGACCTGACCGTCGTCACCTTCGAGCCCATCGAGATCAACGGTATCCGCGGGGTTGAATTCCAGTCGGCGTGGCGAAGCCTCCCTGACGCCTGGCCCGCCGGGGGCCCCTTCGTGGTCCGTGCCCTGCGCTGCCCCGAGCAGGACCGCATGTACCTCATGGACGGGTGGGTCTACGCCCCCGAACGTGAGAAGTACGAGTTCGTGCTTCAGCTCCAGAACATTCTCAACACCTTCCGCTGCCACCCATAACGTGTCGTTCGTACACCTCCATACCCACTCCGAGTACTCCCTCCTGGACGGTGCCAACCGCCTGGGAGACCTGGTCCGCCGCGCCCTCCACTACGAGATGCCGGCGCTGGCCCTCACCGACCACGGGTGCATGTACGGCGCCTGGGCCTTCCAGAAGGCGGCCCGGAAGGACGGGCTGAAGCCCATCATCGGGATGGAGGCGTATGTGGCTCCCGGCGATCGGCGCGACCGATCCCGGGGCTCGGCGGAGCGAAACTACTACCACCTGGTGCTCCTGGCCCGGGACCGGGAGGGGTACCGGAACCTGGTCAAGCTCTCGTCCATCGGGTACACAGAGGGCTTCTACCACAAACCCCGGGTGGACCGCGAGGTCCTGGCCCGACATTCGGGCGGACTCATCGTAAGTTCGGCGTGCCTGGCCGGCGAGGTGGCCCGGAACCTCATGGAGGGGCGGGATGAGGCGGCCCGGGAGGCGGCCCAGTGGTACGCCAACGCCTTCCCCGACCGGTACTACCTGGAGGTTCAGGCCCACGGGACTCCGGGACAGGCCGAGCTGAACCGGCGCATCTTCGACCTGGCGGGAGATCTGGACCTTCCGGTGGTGGCCACCAACGACGCCCACTTCCTGGAGTGCGGGGACCACGAGGCCCACGACACCCTGCTCTGCATCGGGCTCGGAAAGGACAAATCCGACCCGGACCGCATGCGCTACGACGACGGGCTCTACTTCAAGGGCCCCGACGAGATGCGGGAGGCTTTCCCGGACCGTCCCGACGTCATCGAGAACACGCTGCGGATCGGCGACGAGGTCGACCTCACCTTCGAGAAGAAGTACCACGTCCCCGCCTTCCCCCTCCCCGAGAATGTGGCCACCGAGGAGGACTACCTGGTCCACCTCACCACCGAGGGCGCCCGGGAGCGCTATGGAGACCCGCTCCCCGAGCCGGTGAAGGAGCGGATGGACTTCGAGCTGGGGGTCATCCTGGAGACGGGGTACTCCGGGTACTTCCTCATCACCTGGGACTTCATCCGCTGGGCCCGGGAGCAGGGGATTCCGGTGGGTCCCGGGCGGGGGTCGGCGGCGGGGTCGCTGGTGAGCTACGCCCTGGGGATCACGAACCTGGACCCCCTGGCCTACGACCTCCTCTTCGAGCGCTTCCTGAACCCGGAGCGGGTGTCGATGCCGGACATCGACATCGACTTCTGCTATGAACGCCGGGGCGACGTCATCGAGTACGTCCGGGAGAAGTACGGCCGGGACGCCGTTGGGATGATCATCACCTTCGGGACCATGAAGTCCCGGGCCGTGATCCGCGACGTGGGGCGCACCCTGGGCTTCGAGCCCTCCGAGACGGACCGCATCGCCAAGCTGATCCCCAACGCCCCGGGTCAGGCCCTGACGGTGAAGGAGGCCATCGACTCCCTGCCGGAGGTGAAGGCGCTCTACGGACAGGACGAGCGGCACCGGAAGCTCTTCGACTACTCCATGACGCTGGAGGGGCTTTCGCGGCACGCGTCGGTCCACGCCGCCGGGGTGGTCATCGCCCCGGGACCGCTTGACGAGTACGTCCCGGTGGCGGTGCAGAATACGAAGGGAAGCGGGAAGAACGGCGAGGCGGTCACGGTCACGCAGTACGACATGAACTGCCTGGAAGACGCCGGGATGCTCAAGATGGACTTCCTGGGCCTCAAGACCCTCACCGTCATCGCCGACGCCGTGGAGATGATCCGGGCCCGGGTGGGTGCGCTCCGGCACCCCCGCACCGGGAAGGTCTACGCGTCCATGGATGACGTGCCCATGGACGATCCCGAGGTCTACCGCATGCTGGCCCGGGGCGGCACCTCGGGTGTCTTCCAGTTCGAGTCCAACCTGGCCACCGAGAAGCTCCGGGCCATGCGCTGCGACCGCTTCGAGGACCTGGTGGCCACCAACGCCCTCATCCGCCCCGGTCCCCTGGACTCGGGGATGACCGACGTCTTCATCCGCCGGAAGCTGGGGAAGGAAGCGGTCACCTACCCCCACACCGACCTGGAGCAGACCCTCGAGCCCACCTACGGGGTCATCGTCTACCAGGAGCAGGTGATGCGGATCGCCAACATCCTGGCGGGCTTCTCGCTGGCCGAAGCCGACGTGCTCCGAAAGGCGGTGGGGAAGAAGATCGCCGAGCTCATCAAGAAGGAGCTCGGTCGCTTCGTGGAGCGCTCGGTGGAGCGGGGGGTGGACCGGCGCCTGGCCGACGACCTGGCGGACCAGATCGAGACCTTCGGCCGCTACGGGTTCAACCGCTCCCACTCCGCCGCCTACTCCCTGCTCTCGTATCACACGGCCTGGCTAAAGTGCCACTACCCGGCCGAATTCATGGCCGCCCTCCTCTCGTCGGTGCTGGACAAGACCGACGATGTGGTGAAGTACATCGGCGAATGCCGGGATCTCCCCCGCCACCTCCCCCACCTGGAGGAGGAGGTGGGGGTCCTCCCCCCCCATGTGAACGAATCGGGGTGGAAGTTCACCGTCACCGACGGCCGCCGCATCCGCTTTGGACTCGGTGCCGTGCGCGGGGTCGGAGCCGGCGCGGTCCACTCCATCCTGGAAGCGCGGGAAGAAGGGGGGCCGTTCACCACCCTCTTCGACTTCCTGGAGCGCATCGACCTCCGGGCCCTGAACAAGCGGGCGTGCGAGGCCCTCATCACCGCCGGGGCCCTGGACGGGTTCGGGCACCGGGCCCAGCTCCTGGCCGGGCTCGACACGGCCTACGGTGAGGTCCAGGCCCGGGCCGCTGAGGCCGCCGCCGGCCAGGCCTCCCTCTTCGACGCGGCGCTGGGCGGGGTTGAACGCCCCGATCCGACCCTCCCCGAGATCCCCGAGTGGCCCGAGCAGGAGCGCCTGGTCCGGGAGAAGGAAGCGCTGGGATTCTTCATCTCCGGCCACCCCCTGGACCGGCACCAGGAGCTGGTCCGGGCCTTCGGACCCGCCAACTCGTCCAATCTCCAGGAGTTCGCCGGCGAGGAGGTGGAGTTCGCCTGCGTCGTCACCAAGGTGGCGCGGCAGCTCTCCCGCCGGGACAATACGGAGTGGGGAAAGATCACCGTGGAGGACTTCCACGGCACCGCCACCATCCTGGCCTTCCGCGAGACCTGGCAGCGCTGCAAAGAGGTGCTGGAGCAGGACGCCGTGGTCCTCATCAAGGGGAAGGTCTCGGGGCGGGAACGGGACGAGGAGGACCCTCCCGTCTTCCTGGACGACGCCGAGACGCTGGAGGCGGTGGCGCGGAGCGGCCGGGTGGCGCTGGCCATCACCGTGGATCCAGGCGAAGGGTTCTCGGACGACGAGGTGAACCGGGCCCGGAAGGTCATGGAGAACAATCTGGGCCGGGCCCCCCTGGAGGTGCATCTGGCCAATGGGGGAGGGCTCGAGGCGCGCCTCCGTTCCCGCTCCCTCACCGTGGATCCTTCCCCCCGCCTCCTGGGTGAACTGAAGGAAGTGCTGGGTCCCGGCCGGATCCGGATGACCCGGAGTTGAGCCATCGAACCGACGCCTGCACCGGACCCGTAGGTCCTGCGGCGCCGAACCCATGAGGAAGACCATGACAGGTACCCCCGACGCCCCCGAGTCCGGCGCCACCCCTTCCACCGCCGTCGCCACCCTGGGTGGCGGATGCTTCTGGTGCCTGGAGGCGGTCTTCCAGCGGATCCGTGGGGTCCGCGATGTGGTCTCGGGTTACGCGGGGGGGCACCACCCCCGGCCCACCTACCGGGAGGTCTGCCGGGGCACCACGGGGCACGCCGAGGTGGTACAGATCACCTTCGATCCACAGGTGGTCACCTTCCGGCAACTCCTGGAGGTGTTCTTCGCCATCCACGATCCCACGACCCCGGACCGCCAGGGAGCCGACGTGGGTCCCCAGTACCGCTCCATCATCCTCCACCATGAGCCGGCCCAGGCCGAGACCGCCCGGGAGGTCATGGCCGAGGAGGCCGAGGGGTGGACCGACCCCATCGTGACGGAACTCGTGCCCTTCGAGGGCTTCCACCCGGCCGAGCGGGAGCACCATCGCTACTATGACCGGAATCCCCGGCAGGCCTACTGCCGCCTGGTGGTGGACCCCAAGGTCCAGACCGCCCGCCGACGCTTCAGCCACCTCCTGTCCGAATCCTGATCCTCTGCCCCAGCGCTATGACCATCACCGAGACCGACAC
>PWZC01000318.1 GCA_003567615.1 Gemmatimonadota bacterium
GCCGCGTCCGGAAAGAAGGGGAGAACGAAACGGATGAAGCCGTAGGCGCCGAGCTTCAGGAGGACCGCTGCCAGAACCACCGAGCCGGGGGTGGGGGCCTCCACGTGGGCGTCCGGCAGCCATGTGTGCACCGGAAAGAGCGGCACCTTGATGGCGAAGGCCAGGGCGAAGGCGGCGAAGAGCCAGAGTTGCTCACCCGAGGTCAGGGGCGTTCCCAGGAGTTCCAGGTAGTGGAACGAGGGCGGTGCCCCACCGACCTGGGCCTGGGTGTAGAGATAGAGGATCCCCACCAGCATGAGGAGTGACCCCAGGGCGGTGTAGAGAAAGAACTTCACAGCCGCGTAGATCCTGCGTTCCCCTCCCCAGACCCCCACGATGAAGTACATGGGGACCAGCGTAAGCTCGAAGAAGATGTAGAAGAGGAAGAGATCCATGGAGGCGAAGACCCCCACGATCCCTGTCTGCAGCAGGAGCATGAGGGCGTAGAAGGCCCGACGCTTCTCCCCGATGTACCGGTAGGCCCCCAGGATCGCCACCGGCATGATGAAGGTGGTGAGGAGGATCATGAAGAGGCTGATGCCGTCGATCCCCAGGGAGTAGCCCACCCCCCAGAGCTCGATCCAGGGGGCATCGCTGGTGAACTGGAAGAGGGGCCCGGTGGGGTCGAAGGCCCAGAGGAGGCCCAGGCTCAGGACGAAGAGCCCGGAGGTCCAGGCAAAAGCCACGTGCTTGGCTCTCTCCTCGGAGGACGCCAGGACCCCCAGGATCCCCAGGACAGGGAGCCAGATGAGGGCGTGGAGAATCCAGCTCTCGTACGCGGAGGCTTGGAGGAATCCGCTCATGTGCGCCGCCTCAGAGGATCAGGACGCCGAGCACCACCAGGGCGCCCAGTGTCAGGATGAAGGCGTAGGTGTTCAACTGGCCTGTCTGGACCAGTGAACCGAACCAGCCGAAGCCCCGGGCCAAGGAGCCCACAGCGTTGACCGTGCCGTCGATGAGCACCTGGTCGATCCACCGCCAACAGGCCCGGGACAGGCTCTCGAGGGGGCGGACGATGATCCGGTCATAGAGCTCGTCCACGTACCACTTGTCGTGAAGGACCTTCCCGAACCCGCGGGGCTCGGGAGAGTCCACGGCGGGGCGGATCTCACGACCTCCAACCGCTCGGGCGCCGATGATGACCACCGCCAGCGCCAACCCGGTTGCAATGGCCCCCCAGAGAACGTGGCCTCCGCCCACCGGGGAAGTGGATGCGTACGCCCCGAGCTGATCCACCCGGATCTGGTAGGCGGTGGCGGTAAGGGGCTCGAGCCACCGGTCCAGCCAGTCGGACATGGGAAGGAGTCCGAACCCGCCGAAGAACGAGTCCCGCACGGAGCCAGGAACATTGATCCACCCGCCGAAGACCGAGAGCACAGCCAGGATCCCCAGGGGGACGGTCATGTTCAGCGGTGCTTCGTGGAGGTGCTTGGCTTCGGTGTCGCCCGTTCGATTCGGCCCGTGGAAGGTCATGACCATCATGCGGGTCATGTAGAAGGCCGTGAGGAGTGCCGTGGCAATGGCCATTCCCCAGAGCACGGTGTAGAGCGCCGACGCAGGTGCCGACGTCCCCACGTACCAGATGATCTCGTCCTTGGAGAAGAAACCGGCGAAGGGCCAGATCCCTGCAATGGCCAGGGTGGCCACCCACATGGTGATCCAGGTCACCGGCATGAAGCGGCGAAGCCCTCCCATGTTCCGCATGTCCTGGGCATCCCAGTCCTTGTGGGTGGCGTGGAGGGCGTGATGCATGGAGTGGATGACCGCACCCGCCCCCAGGAACAGGAGGGCCTTGAAGAAGGCGTGGGTCATGAGGTGGAAGACCCCCGCCGCATAGGCCCCGACGCCCACTCCCATGAACATGAAGCCCAACTGGGACACGGTGGAATAGGCCAGAACCTTCTTGATGTCGTACTGCTTCAGCGCGATGGTGGCGGCGAAGAGGGCCGTAACGGCACCCACCGTGGCCACCGCGGCGGCCCCCACCGGGGCCATGGCGAAGAGCACCGACGAACGGGCCACCAGGTAGACCCCGGCCGTCACCATGGTGGCGGCGTGGATCAGGGCCGAGACCGGGGTGGGCCCTGCCATGGCATCCGGGAGCCACACATACAGGGGCACCTGGGCGCTCTTTCCCGCGGCCCCCAGAAGGAGGAAGAGGGTAACGGCCGTGACGGTGGCGCCGCCGTAGACCAGGGTGTCCGGTGCCGCGCCGAAGATCGCCTGGTAGTCCAGCGTCCCGAAGACCGCGAAGAGGATGAACATGGCCACGAGGAGGCCGAAGTCACCGACCCGATTGACGATGAAGGCCTTCTTCCCGGCGTCCGCCTTCTCCCGGTCCCGGAACCAGAAGCCGATGAGGAGATAGGAGCAGAGCCCCACCCCTTCCCACCCCACGAACATCATGGGGAAGTTGGCCCCCATGACCAGGGTGAGCATGAAGAAGACGAAGAGGTTCAGGTAGGCGAAATACCGCGGGTAACCGGGGTCCTCCTTCATGTAGCCCACGCTGAAGACGTGGATCAGGAAGCCGACTCCCGTGATGACCATCATCATCACCAGGGAGAGCTGGTCCAATTGGATGGCCGCCTCCACGGATAGGGCGCCGGTGGCCATCCAGGTCCAATAGCTCCGGATCACCGGCTCGGTGAGCTCGACCCCCAGCATCCCGATGAAGTTCACTGCCGTGAGGAGGAAGGCGGCCAGCATGACGCCGGGCCCGACCCAGGTGGGGAGGGTATGGGTCAGCGCTCTCCGATCCGAGCGGTGCGCCTCTTCCCTTCCCTCCCGCACGGCTGTGGCGGATCGGGACCCTGCCACCAGAGCGAGCCCTCCGTTCACCGCGAATCCCACGAGCGGGAGGAGGAGGATCAGGCCCGGAAGCAGCGGGTCGAATCCTGCGCCCGCCACCTGCCCCACATCCGCAGAGACGGCCGACAAGGTGGATTCGGTCATGGGCTCACCACTTCAGCAGGTTGAAGTTTTCCACGTTCACCGACTCGTAGTGGCGGAAGATGGAGATGATGATGGCCAGCCCCACCGCCGCTTCCGCCGCCGCCACCGTCATGACGAAGAAGACGAAGATCTGCCCTTCGATCCCCAGGTAGCGGGAGAAGGCGACGAAGGAGAGGTTCACCGCGTTCAACTGCAACTCGATGCAGAGGAACATGATGATGGCGTTCCGTCGGACCAGGACGCCCAGCGTCCCGATGACGAAGAGGATGGCGCTCAGGACAAGGGCTTCGACAAGCATGGCCTCACACCCTCTGTTTGGCGATGGCGACGGCGCCCACCAGGGCAACCAGAAGCAGGATCCCGGTCAGCTCGAAGGCGACGACATAGTCGGTGAAGAGGGGACGTGCGATGGCGCCGATGGCTCCCTCCTCCGCCAGCAGCCGTTCCATGCCCTCAGGACCGGGAAAGTTGGCCAGGAGTGGATTGTCGCCGGCCCCGCGGAGTTGCCGGGCCAGGAGACCGGCGATGGCGCCGGACACGGCGAAGGCCATGAAGAGCCCCAACCCCGACTTGATGTCATCGCGATAGTCGTGGCCCAGATTCAGCAGCATGATGACGAAGAGGAAGAGCACCATGATGGCGCCGGCGTAGACCATGACCTGGATGGCGGCCAGGAAGTGGGCGTCCAGGAGCACATAGATCCCGGCCACCGAGGCCAGGGTGCCAACCATGAAGAGGAGGCTGCCCACCGGGTTCTTCTGGAGCACCACCCCGAAGCCGCCGCCTATCGCCATGGCGGCGAAGACGAAGAAGAGGATATCGGCCATGGGCCCTTATTCGGAGCGGGGGTCGGAGGGATCCCAGAGCAGGGTCGTGGGATGATCCTGTTCCATGAGGCGGTCCAAATCGTAGATGAACCGGTCCCGGGTATATTCGGCGTTCTCGAAGTGAACGCCCACGTGGATGGCTTCCACCGGGCAGACCTCCTGGCACATTCCGCAGAAGATGCACCTGAACTCATCGATTTCGTAGACGATGGGGTAGCGATTCCCCTGATCGTCCTCTCCGCCCACCAGGCGGATGCAGTTGGCGGGGCAGATCGTGGGGCAAAGTCCGCACGCCACGCACTTGGGCCGTCCGTCGGCGTGGACCTCCATGCGGTGGGTCCCCCGCCAACGGGGCGAGAGATCCGGCTGCTCTTCCGGATACTGCAGGGTGACCTTGTCCGGGTTCACCATGTGCCTGAAAGTGAGCGCCATGCCCTTGAGGGTGGCCCGGATGTAGGACGTCTTCCCGGGGTCGGGGCGTCGCATGACCTTAACCGTGGCTGCCATACCGCTTAGCCTCCCTGCGTCGTGCGTGAGAAGTCCTTGGAAGATCGCGCATGGTCATCGATTCACTCCGGCGCCGGCACGGGGTTCCAGGGCCGGGCGGTGGACCTGCCGGACCGGGGAGCGGACCGCTCGGTCCGTCCCCGACACCGAGGAACCGGAGATGAGGCGGTCGCTATCCACCACGAAGACAAAGATGCCGGTGCAGACCGCGCTCAGCGCGGTGAGGGTGGCTCCGAAGAGGAAGCCTTCCACCCCGATCTGGTCGAGAACCAGGATTGTCCCGGCCAGGAGCATGACGTACGCCAGCGCAACCGGGAGCATCACCTTCCAGCCCAGGTGCATCACCTGATCATAGCGGAATCGGGGGAGGGTCCACCGCACCCACATGAAGACCCCGATGAAGAAGGCCGTCTTCAGGACGAAGGAGATGAAGGTGAGGAGCGTGGTCCACCAGGCTCCCTGGGCCGCGATCGGCTCTCCCGCCCCGGTGAATCCGGAGATGAGCATTCCCTCGTACCAGAAGAGGTGGTCGCCGGACCAGAAGGGGATGCTCCACCCGCCCAGGAAAAGTGTCGCCATGAGGGCGGACGCGGTGAGCATGTGTGAGTATTCGGCGATGAAGAACATGGAGAACTTCATACCGGAATACTCGGTGTGGTACCCCGTCACCAACTCCGATTCAGCCTCGGGGAGGTCGAAGGGGAGGCGGTTCGTCTCAGCGAAGGCGGAGATCACGAACAGGATGAAGGCCAGCGAGAGCGGAAGGACGTACCAGAAGCCCAACTGCTGCTGCTGCCAGATGATCTCCGTAAGGGTGACGTTCCCGGCCAGCATGAGTACCGGGATGATGGACAGCCCCAGCGCCACCTCATAGCTCACCATCTGAGAGGCCGACCGGAGGCCTCCCAGGAAGGCGTACTTGTTGTTGGAGGCCCACCCCGCCATGAAGAGGCCGTAGACCCCCAGCGACGAGAGAGCCAGGATGTAGAGAATCCCGATGGGGATGTCGGCCACCACCATGCCCACTGTCCCCCAGGGTGTCGGGAGGGGGGCGGCGAAGGGAACCACGGCGAAGGTGATGACCCCGGGGATGATGGCCAGCGCCGGAGCCAAGACGAAGAAGAATCGATTCGCCGTCCCCGGCATCGTCTCTTCCTTCAGGATGTTCTTGATCCCGTCCGCCGCCGGCTGGAGCAGACCGAAGGGTCCGACCCGATTGGGCCCGAGTCGGTCCTGGATGAAGCCTGCCAGGCGACGCTCCACAAGGGTCATGAGCGCCACCGAGGCCAGGATCACGGAAAAGACCGTCAGGACCTTGACCGATGAGGTGATGACGAAGGCCGTCAGCGAGAGGTCATTCATCCGAGCCGTCGTTTGAGAGCGTCCGTGGAATGCACCGCTCCGCGCCGCC
>PWZC01000470.1 GCA_003567615.1 Gemmatimonadota bacterium
AGCTTCCTGATCGATGTGTCCGGGCAGATTGAGCGCCGCTTCGAGGCCATGAGGTGCTTTGCTTCCCAGTGGGATGGAGCGACCGGGGCCGGAGAGGTGTATCCCGGAGGTTCCAGACCTCTGGAAGAGCAGGTTCGGGCCCAATTGGCCCACTACGGGTCACTGATCCGGGTTCCCTATGCCGAGCCGTTCTGGACGCGGGAAGCGGTAGAGCTGCCGTCACTGGGATCGCTGGCCGTGTCGAGTTTCTGATCCGGTCCCGCGTTCAGCGGCAACGCACCTCCAGGAGGAGCCGTCGCCAACTCGGCACCTCCGGGCCCGACGCCCGTAGGACGGATGCCGTCGCCCCGCCACCGCCCAGAAGCCAGGGCGCCAACCAGGCACCGATCTCCGAAGGGAGATGCCCCAGGGGTTCGCCCGATGCCAGGTGGACCCAGACGTCGGGTTCTTCCTGGCCCGGCGGATCGGGGATCAGCGCTACGGGGTCGCCGGGCTGAAGCGTGGAAAGGTGGCGCTCCCGCCCGGCGAAGATGGTTCCGTGCACCGTAGCCCTGAATCGGGGGGGACGGCCGGGAGGGAAATGGGGTCGTTCGGACTCGACGCGTGACGGCATGGACCACAGGGGGAGAAGGAAGCGGCAGGGGACTCGCATCTCATCCTATCGGGTTCATACCCCGCTTCCAAGACAGCATCGATCGCGAGGGCCGGCCATGGACTACATCTATCTGGACCATGCCGCCTCCAGCCCGCTGAGGCCGGAGGTGAGGGCCGCCATGCGCGAGGTGGAGGAGAGCACCCCGGGGAATCCGTCATCTCCCCACCGGTACGGACGGGAGGCGCGCGCCCGCCTGGACGAAGCCCGGCACCGCGTCGCAGGGGCCCTGGGGGCGGATCCCATGTCCGTCGTCTTCGCGCGGGGAGGAACCGAATCGGACAACCTGGCCATACTCGGGTGGACCCGGTCCGTTCGGCGGACGGGTGGCCGGCCTCGACTCCTCCACTCCGCCCTCGAGCATTCGGCCGTGGCGGCCGCAGCCCGGGAGGTGGAGGCCGAGGGCGGCCGGGTGGAGATCTTCCCGGTGGCACCGGACGGATCGGCTCGGTTGGACGACGCACTGGAGAGCCTGCGAGCCAACGCGACGGAGAACGGATCCGGCGACGTTTTCGGCGGACTGGTCTCGTGTTTGTGGGTGAGCCATGAGACGGGCCTGGTCCTCCCGATCGCGGAGGTGGCACACTGGGCGAGGGAGCGACGATTCCAGGTCCATGTGGACGGGGTCCAGGGCGTGGGTCGGCTGGACCCGGTTCCCATCGTTGCTGCGGTGGACCTCTTCTCGCTGTCCGCCCGAAAACTCGGCGGACCACCGGGCATGGGGGTTCTGGTGGCAGGGCGCGGAGTGACCCTTCATCCGACCCTCTTCGGAGGGGGCCAGGAGAATGGACTGCGCCCCGGCACGGAAGATGTGGCCGGCGCGGTGGGTACGGCAGTGGCGTTGGAAGCGGCCGTCAGCCAGCGGCAGGCCGAGTGGTCCCGGCTGGGGGCCCTACGCGACGCCCTCGAGGCCCGACTCCGGGAGGGGATTCCGGACCTCGTCATCCATGGATCGGAAGGCCGCCGGACTCCCCACATCCTGAATGTGGGGATTCCGGGGGTTCCCCTGGATGTGTTGCCGGGCGCCCTGGACCTGGAGGGGGTGGCCGTCTCCGCCGGATCGGCCTGCCGGAGTGGGGCGACGGGTCCCAGTCCGGTCCTGGCTGCCCTGTACGGAGAGGCGCACGCCGTTCGGGTAGCCCCGCTCCGGATCTCCCTGGGGTGGAACACGCGGGCTTCTGAGGTGGAAGAGGCGGGATCCGTGATCATTCGGGTCGTAGAGGGTGTTCGCCGCGCCTTCGGCGGCCCCCTCTGACCCCCTGCATGTGAGACCCATGGCTGCGAATCGGATTCTGGTCGCCATGTCCGGAGGCGTGGATTCCTCGGTCACCGCCGCCTTGCTCGCCGAAGCGGGTCATGAGGTGGTGGGCGTCACCATGAAGACCTTCTGCTATCAGGATACGCCTGCCCACGGCCGGACCTGCTGCGGGCTGGACGGAATCATGGATGCCCGTCGTGTGGCGGACGCCCTGGGAATCCCCCACTACGTCTTCGATGTGGAAGAAGAGTTCACCCGGGACGTCATCGACGACTTCGTGACCGAATACGCCCGGGGGAGAACGCCCAACCCCTGCGTCCGGTGCAACGCCAACACCAAGTTCGGCGATCTCCTTCGCCGCGGTCGGGCTCTGGGATGTGATGGCATCGCCACGGGTCACTATGTCCGCTCGTTTCGGGGAGACGATGGGCGGGCGGGTCTGCTGAGAGGTGTGGACCGAGCCAAGGATCAGAGCTACTTCCTCTGGGGCCTTCCACCGGAACTGCTGCCCCTGCTCCATTTCCCCCTGGGCTCCCTCACCAAGCCCCAGGTCAGGGAACGAGCCCGACAGCTCGAACTCGTCACGGCGGAGAAGCCCGAGTCGCAGGAGATCTGTTTTGTCCCCACCGGTGACTACCGGGATCTCCTCCGGAAGCGACTGACGCCCCGGCACCCGGCACTCGAGCCCGGTCCCATTCGCCACGTGGACGGCCAGCTCGTGGGCGAGCACTCCGGATATGCCGGCTTCACGGTGGGTCAGCGAAAGGGACTGGGAGGTGGATTCTCCGAACCCCATTACGTGATCCGGGTGGAGCCGGAAACACGTACCGTTGTGGTGGGGCCCCAGGAGGCGCTGCGCTCGTCACGGGTGCTCGTAAACGACCTGAACTGGTTCCACGGGCCTCCTCAAGCCGGGGAACAGGTCCGGGTGCAGCTCCGTCATCGGGCACCGGACGTGCCGGCCCGAGTGGTCACGGTCGACGATTCGGCGCTCGAATTGACCCTGGCCACACCGCAGCTTGCCGTTACGCCAGGCCAGTCGTGCGCCGTGTTCCGGGAGGACGAGTTGGTGGGGGGAGGACGAATCCGGACCGGTTGACTTCCTGGAACCGGCACCCGATCAGGACAGAGCCTCGGCCCGCTCCAGGATGGACAGAAGGTCGTGGGTGGGAGCGTTGTACACGACACCCCCAGGCGACCCCCAGCGTTCCAGTTCCTCAGGCAAGACCTCGGCTTCCAGACTCCGGGCCACCGGCGCATCCACATTGCGAAAGAGGATTCGCCCCGGACCCGATGCCCGTTCACCTGAGGCCTGGGTCCAGACTTCCCAGCGGAGAAGGTCACGATCGGTCACGCGTCTCATGGATGCTCCCCGGAAGTGGGTTTGAATCGCTGGGAGATGGCGCCCTTCAGTGACGCATGTCCGCGGCTTCGGCGAAGGCTTCGAAGTGCTGTCGTTCCTCATCGGAAAGAGACGTGGGCACCTGGATCCGGACCTCGACAAATTGATCCCCGGTCTTTCCGTCGAGATTCACGCCCTGGTTCCGGAGGCGGAACCGGGTTCCGCTCTGGGTTCCGGGAGGGATCCGGAGAACCACGTGCTTCCCCTCCAGCGTCCGGACCTTCACCCGGCTCCCCAGCACCGCCTGGGCCAGATTGATGGGAACCTGGACGTGGATGTCCAACCCGTCCCGGGTAAAGAATCGATGTTCCTTCACCTTGAAGACCAGGATGAGATCACCCGGCGGTCCGCCGCCGGGAGTCCGTTCACCCTTGCCACTGACCTTGAGGCGTGAACCGGTTTCCACGCCCGCCGGAACCCGCACCTCCAGCTTGCGTCGCTGGCGAACCATGCCGGACCCCCGGCAGAGCTGACATGGGGACTCCGGTACGCGGCCCTTCCCAACACAGGCCGGACAGGGCCGGTTGACGGCGAATCCGCCCTGCCCGAAGGAGATGGATCCGGACCCGCCACACTCGCCACAGATTCGGTGACCCGTTCCCGGCGCCGCACCCGAGCCACCGCACCCGGCGCAGTCTTCGGTCACCGGCACCCGCAGCGTGACCTTCCCTCCGCGAGCCGCCACCTCAAAGCCAATCTCAACCTGGAGTTCGACATCGCGACCCCGGGTGGCGGCGGTTCCGGGGCCCGCCCCCCCGGTGGGCCCCTTCCGACTCCGGTCGAAGATGGAGCTGAAGAGGTCGCCCAATCCCCCCATCCCGCCCAGATCCTCGAAGGCGAATCCACCCGCCGCTTCGGACCTGGGATCACGGGACTCGCCACTCCATCGGGGACGCTCGCCGCCGCCGAGGCCAAAGGCACCCAGCCGCCGCATCTGGTCGTACTTCTTCCGTTTCTCCTCGTCGGAGAGGACCGCGTAGGCCTCCCCGATCTCCTGGAACCGGGACTGGGCGCTCTCATCCCCGGGGTTGGCGTCGGGGTGATACTGCTTGGCCAGCTTTCTGTAGGCTTTCCGGATCGCATCAGCATCGGCATCAGGCGCGACGCCAAGCACCTCGTAGAAATCCCTGGACTGGGTACTCATGGCCTGTCCCCTCCTACTCCGCCGACCCTGCTCCGCCTCACTCGTGGACTCTCACGCTGACCCGAGCGGGTCGCAGAAGGTGCCCCTTGAAGACAAAGCCCTTCTGGAAGACCTGCGCAACCTCTCCATCCTCATCCGGCGAATCGGCGGGAACCCGCATCATCGCCTCCATGGCATTGGGATCGAACGTCTCGCCATGGGGATCCACCTCTTCCAACCCGGCGCCCATGAGGGCACGGCGCAGCTTCTGTTCCATGAGCCGCACCCCCTCGAGCACCGACTGTACGGTGGCCTGCTCCGGGTCCAGTGTGGCCACACGCTCGAAGTCATCCAGGACATCCAGGATGCTCCCGACCAGACTCGCCTGAGCCCGGGTTCCGGCCTGACCCATTTCCGCATGGGATCGACGGCGGAAGTTGTCGAACTCAGCGGCAAGACGAAGATGTCGGTCGTTCAGCTCCTCGAGCTCCCTGCCGAGGGCGCCCTCCGCCTCTCCGTCCACCGTGACGCCATCCGCCATGGACAGCGAATGTCCATCCTCGGTCGTGGTGGGGTCGCCGTCCGGCCCCCCGGTCGGCCCCGCCTCTTCGGCCTGAGACGATGGGGTCGCCGGGGATTCTTCCGTCGTTTTCCGGGATCTACTCATGGATCTGCTGTCCTCTTCAAAGCCAACGGCCCGTGGATGGTCCGTTCGTGGTCGAGTAACTGGGAGTATAGGGCTCAGTGGGGCAGCGGCCCAGTCCCCTACCCTGAACCTGGAACGGAAGGTACACTCCGCCCATGGGGGGGTTCGGTCGCCTCGGCTTCCAGGAACCGGTAGAGGAGGTGGAGTGCGTGCTGGGCCGCCCGCTCCCTCACCTCGGCACGGTGACCCGGAAACCTGATGCTCTCGGCCCGGCATCCCCCGTCATGGGACAGGGCAAACCAGACCGTGCCCACGGGCTTCTCCTTCGATCCTCCCCCAGGACCCGCCACGCCGGTGATGGCCACCCCTACCTGGGCCGGAACGACCCGTCGTACACCTCGGGCCATCTCCTGGGCAACAGCCTCGTAAACGGCTCCGTGCGTCTCCAACGTCTTCTCGCCGACGGCAAGGACGTCGCGCTTCACCTCATCGGCGTACGCCACCACGCCACCCTGGACCCAGGCAGAACTTCCAGGTACCGACGTGAGACGCCAGAGAACCTCCCCTCCCGTGCAACTCTCGGCCAGCGCCACCGACCAGCCCCGAGCGGCCAGCCGCCGGCCCACGGCCGCAGCCAGGTCCGAGCCATCCTGGTCGTAGCGGTATGGGTCGAGGACCGGCTGGAGAAGGGATTCCACCCGCCCGACGCGTAGGTTGGCGTCGGGCCCGGACGCCCGGAGATTCAATTCCACGCCACGAAGAGAAGGTCGGTATGCCACCTCCACACCTCCATCACCCTCCCGGTCCAGAAGCGCCTCGATCCGTCCCGCCAACTCCGACTCGGGAATGCCCGTCGTAAGGAGGATCCGGGTGGACGATGGGGAGAAACGGAACCCGAACGTTCGCCGGATCCTGGGCGCAGCCACCTGTCCAATCAGGTGCTTCATCTCGTCGGGCACACCGGGCAGAAGGAGGACCGCCGGAGGACTGTCACTCCGGGAAAAGGCCCCGTCCTGTGCGGTCTCGGGATGAAACCAGATGGCGGGTGCCGAACCACGCTGATTCATGAGCGCATCGGCGCCCTCGGGAACCAGGGCGATCCGGTGGTTGGTCGCCGGTAACTCGGGGAACCCCCTTGCCTCAAAACGCCTCCGGAGTTCCGCCAGGATCCCCGGGTCCTCACGGAGCTGGACACCCCAGGCCCGGACCACCGCCTCCCGGGTCCGGTCGTCCCTGGTCGGACCCAGACCTCCGGTCACCACGAGGAAGTCGGCACCCGAGCTTCCTCTTGCCAGTGCTTGGGCAATCACCTCCTCATCATCACCCACGGACTCCAAGCCGACCACCAGGAATCCCATTTCGTGGAGGTGCTCAGCGAGCCAACGGGAGTTGCCGTCGAGACGCTCTCCGGAGAGGAGCTCATCGCCGATGGTCAGGATCCTCGCCCGGGGAGTACCCCCGGCTTCTGCAGGTTCCATCACGAGGATCCCTTACCTGCCGCTCCCGAAAAGAGGTAGCGATTCTGCACCATGTAGACCCCCATGGAGTAGACCGTCAGCACCAGGGCCACCAGCAAGCCCAGACCCACCACCCCTCCGTGGAAAGGTTCCCAGAACCCCCAGAATTGGCTCCCCTCCCACCCCGCTTGTCCGGCGTGGAGGGCCAGGGCGTACCAGAGGAGAAGCGCACCGCTGAAGATGTTCTGCGTAAAGGCCTTGTACTTACCGGACGGCCCTGCGGAGATGACGGCCCCACGGCGAGCCGCCCAACTTCGGAAGAGGGTGACAAAGAGTTCTCGACCAAAGATCACCAGAAGGACCCAGAGCGGCATCGCTCCCCACCAGGGGATGTCCCAGATGGCCTCCGGGCGATGGGAGACCAGATAGAAAGGGATCATGGTCGCGGCCATGAGAAGCTTGTCCGCCAACGGATCGAGCAGCTTTCCCATATCGGTGATCAGCCCATGCTTTCGCGCCAGATAGCCATCCCAGAGGTCGGAGACAGCAGCCACCACGAAGACGACGAAGGCGGCCAGGAAAACTCCGGCGCTGTGACCGAGGGCCAACACGAAAACCACCGGGCACGCCGCAATGCGCGCTACGGTGATGACGTTGGGGAGGTTGAATCGAGAGCCGGCCATGAGGTCAGGAGGTCAACTGAGCGTTTTGACCACCTGCTTGCTCACCGCCTTCAGGGTTTCGAAAACCCCATCTCCCCTGACCGCCACCCCCGGGAAATCCGGGACACCCATGGGATTCAACTCGCTCCGGAGCTCTTCCATGGATGCAATTTCCGGCATATCCCTCTTGTTGTACTGGATCACGAAGGGAATCCGGGACAGGTCGTATCCGTAGGCCTCGATGTTCTCATACAGGTTGTGCATCGCCTCGATGTTCGCCTCCCGGCGGTGCATCTGTGAGTCGGCCACGAAGATGAGGCCATCCACCCCCTTCAGGATCAGCTTGCGGCTCGCATTGTAGTAGACCTGCCCCGGAACGGTATAGAGGTGGAACCGGGTCTTGAAGCCTCGGATGGACCCCAGGTCGATGGGAAGAAAGTCGAAGAAGAGAGTCCGATCGGCCTCTGTGGCGAGAGAGATCATCTTCCCCCGGGTACCCGGATCCACCTTGGAATAGACGTATTCCAGGTTGGTGGTCTTTCCCCCGAGCCCCGTCCCGTAATAGACGATCTTACAGTTGATCTCCCTGGCGGCGTAGTTGATCATCGACATGGACGGCCACCTCCCCGGGGGCTCGAAACCGCTCCCTCCAGCGCGGCGGCCCACAAGCCGGAGCTCTCCAGTGGATTCCAACGAATCCGGACGCCTGATGCAATGGGAACAGCAGGAGGAAAACCAGTTAGCATCGTCCAACCAGGGTTCACGGGACTGGAGGCTCGGTGCGTGGACAGGGAACACCACGTCCAACGGGGCCATGTCGTCGGAAGGAGTGCTAAACTGGCCCAGAGGCGGGAGCTAGGCAAGCCGCTTGACCGATGTCCCGGGGAAGGCCTTCCCCAGACCCCGTGCCAGGGCCGGACCGAACCCACCTGGAGGTTCAGGGCCGGGCCTCGGCGGCGGATCCGTTCAAACCCGCCGCCTCCGCTTCCATCCTCTCCACGATGGCGCGGGCGCGGTTCCTGAGGATCTTTCGAGGTTCCCAGCTGATGTAGTCCTTCAGCAGGGTGATGTTGTTCACGGAAGGGTCCTGCCGGGCCATGTGCTCCAGCGCCGCCATCCGTTTCAGGGAAAGCGAATCGAACAGATTTCGACGCTGGCGCACGATCTGGTCTCGAACGAGGAGAACCGAAGCGGCCCCAACCAGACCTGCGGTCAGGATGGTGAATCCGGCGATTCGAAGTACTCGTTTCGTTGCAGCGTCCATGACTGGAAACCGATGGTTCGGGTTCATTCACATCTCTCGACGGCCCGCCAGCGCCTGGGCCAGGGTAGAGCCGTCTACGTACTCCAGATCACTCCCTACAGGAATGCCTCGGGCGAGCCTCGTCACACGGACACCCTGGGACCGGAGGATGCTATCAAGGTAGACTGCGGTGGCCTCTCCTTCAACGGAGGGGTTCGTGGCCAGGATCGCCTCACGAATCCTACCACCCCCATCCCGGACCCTGTCCAGGAGGGCATCAATCCTCAGATTCTCCGGCCCGACACCATCGAGGGGAGAAAGCCGTCCGCCGAGTACATGGTACAGACCCCGGAACTGCCCCGTCCTCTCGATGGACTCCACCTCGAAGGCGCTTTCCACCACGCAAACCGTGGCCTGGTCGCGCTCCGTGTCACCACATACCCCGCACACCCCCGACTCGGTGTAGTTCCCACAGATCCTGCAGGGGTGGATCCGGTCCACCAGACTCTCCACCGCACGGGCAAGCCTTCGGCCTTCCTCAGGAGAGGAGCGAAGGAGGTGGTGGACCAGGCGACGAGCCGTTCGAGGGCCTACGCCAGGAAGTCGTGACAGCTCCCGGGTCACCTCATCGATGAGAGACACGTCAGGGCCGTCAGAACAAGCCGGGCATCTTCATGGGCAAGGGGAGGCTTCCCGTGGCCTTCTGCATCTGCTCCTCGTACACCTTCCGGGCCTTGCTCTGGGCTTCCGATACGGCAGCGAGAACCAGATCCTCAAGCATCTCCACGTCTTCGGGATCGACCACGGCGGGGTCGATGGCCACGGCCCTCACTCCGCCCTTCCCATCCACGGTGACGGTCACCATGCCGCCTCCCGACGAAGCGGAAATCTCCTCGCGATCCAGGTTGGCCTGGATCTCCGATATCTGGGACTGCATCTTCTGACCCATTTTGAGCAGTTCCTGCATGTTCATGAACGACTCCGTGCTGGCTGTAGTAAGGGAGCCCGCCGGGACGCGTCACTCCAGACAGGAGCGAGGTCCCACAGCGGGCATGGTCATTCGACAATATCGAGATCCCAGGATTCTACCGCCCCCCTGAGACCCGGTTCCTTTTCCAGGAGGTCGTCCAGGAGCCCTTCTCGAACCTGTACCTGGGAGACCCTTCTGCCGCTCTCTTCCTCCGGCAGGGTCAGTTCCCGGAACTCCACCCGGACCTCCCCGGCAGCCAGACGACCCAATGCGCCTTCCAGGGTACGGCGGATGGAAGGACCGTGGAGTCGCTCCAGATCCAACCCCGCCGGGAGCGCGATGGACAATTTCCCGTCTTCCCGGGAATCGATCTCGGCGCCTCGGAGGAGGGGGGTGATCCCTGGCGGCAGGTCATGCCCTGAGCCGTGAAGCAGGCTCGTCCATGCCTCGCGGATTCCGGGGGATGAGGCGAGTAGGCCGGCCTCCGGCTCAGCGGGACGTGGGGCAGCGGAACCCGGATCCGTGACACGCGGTGCGTCGGACCTCGGATCATGGGCCCCCGCTTCGGTTGTCTCCGGTCCTGCCGACTCCGGTTTCGCCGGCCCCGCTTCCGCCGTCTCCGCCTTCCGGGACCCCGGTTCCATGGCCCGTGGTTCCCGAGGCTCCGGTTCCATGGCGCCTGGTTCCCGAGGCTCCGGCTCCATGGCCCGTGGTTCCCGAGGCTCCGGCCGGGTCGGACGCGAATCCATGGCGGAGGGCTGCGATGACTGCGACGCAGACAGCGCCGTCCGGGCGGGACCGGAGTCTGGGATCGGAGTCGGAGAACGAGGCGTGGTAGGCGGGGGTGGAGCCTCGCCCCCGAGAGCGCGAAGGAGCGTCTCCATCTCCACCGTCCGGTCCATGAGAGCAAAGCGGATCAGCAGGAGCTCGAGGAGGATACGGGGCTGGGAGGCTCTCCGCATTCCCCCTCTCGCCTCGAGTTCCGCCGCCATTCCCAGCATCCGCACCAGATCGGCGGCCTCGAATGAGGAAGCCCGCATTCGCCACGCTTCCAGGGAATCGCCGGTCAACTCAGGAACCGGCGAGCCCACCCGCAGGCGCAGCAGGGTTCGGAGGGCGTCCAGGAGTCCCTGGTAGAATTCCACCAGGTCATAACCTCCGTCGAGGAGGTCCTGAACCAGGGCGAAGATGCCGGCCTGGTCCCGCTGAGCCACCAGATCCAGCGCCTGGAGAAAACGCTCTTCGTCCACCACGCCCAGGATCCGACGCACCGTTTCCACCGAGAGCCCCACCCCATCGGAGAGGGAGAGCACCTGATCGGTAAGGGACAGGGCATCCCGCATACCTCCGTCGGCCTTACGCGCCACAAGACGAAGGGCTTCGGCCTCCGCGGTGGCCCCCTCACGGCTCAACACCTCGCCAAGACGCTGAACGATGTCGGGGACCCCGACCCGTCGAAAGTCGAAGCGTTGGCACCGGGACAGAATCGGTGCCGCCGTTTGCTCGATCTTCTCAGGCTCAGTGGTGGCGAAGATGAAGATGACGCGTGGAGGAGGCTCTTCCAGCACCTTCAGGAGCGCGTTCCATGCCTCGCGGGTAAGCATGTGCGCCTCGTCCACGATGTACACCTTGAAGCGTCCCTCCTCGGAGGGGGCGTACATGGCCCGGCTTCGGAGATCCCGGGCGTCATCCACCCCTCGATTCGATGCCGCGTCGATCTCCACCACATCCAGGGACGTGGTTCCGGACCAGATGCTGACACAGCTTCCACAAACCCCGCAGGGCTCCCCCTCGGCGGTCCGGTCGGGACAGTTGAGGGCCATGGCCAGCACCCTGGCCAGGGTGGTCTTGCCGACACCGCGCGGTCCAGAAAAGAGATAGGCATGGCCCACCCGGTCGCCGGAAACGGCCCTGCGAAGGGTTTCCGAAACATGTTCCTGGGTCGCCACCTCGGAGAAACGGCGGGGGCGATAGCGGCGAGCGAGAGCGGTGTGGGACAAAGGCGGGACGGGTCAGGCGGGAAAACAAACGGATCCTCTGGAACCCCGTCTCGACGCAGCGACTCAGGGATCCCCGAAAAAAAATGCCCCAGGCGAACCGTAGCAACGATCACCACACTTACCGCTGCTACCGGCGAGGTCCTGACGGGATTCGTGGGCTTTCGCTCTACGGGCCTGGGGCACGACTAGATGCTAATGGGAAGGGGGGTGGGGCGTCAACCGATGTCCCACCTGGGCCTCCACGCATCCGCAAGATAGGTCATGGCGTGCCGCCCCGCCTCCAGGAGGACCACCGCCACATCGAAGCGGATTTCCCGAGGCCAGGCCGGACCTGGGGAAGCTGGATGTCCCTCTCTCACTTCCCGGGCCAGAAGCCCCAGCCAAGCCCGGGCCGCTCGCTCCACATCGCGACGTTTTCGGGGGGTGATGGAGAGAAGGGCTTCTTCCACCAGCCCTCCCGGTTCCCTCCCCCGGCACCGCCGGGTTTTCACCTCAACGAAGACGAGGACTTCGGTGCGGTAGGCCACCAGGTCCAATTCCCTGGGTCCGTCCCGCCAGTTCCGGTCCAGCACCCTCCACCCTGACGACTCGAGCGATCCCGCCACGAGTGCCTCGCCCCGACGTCCCCAGTCGACGGTCGATCTCCTGGCCATCTTCCCCCTCCCCCGACCCGCGCAACCTGGAAGCCCCGAAAACCTCCGGAGAATCCGTGGAAGACCATCGGGATCCGTTTTCGCGGCTCCGACCTCTCCTTCCACGGAGCAGACGGAGGCTGACCCTCGAAAAGATCGATCGGTGGCTGGGGCGAACCCATGGCTGAGTGGGTCGGGAACCGGGGCCGAGGGGGTTCAGGAGACGGGGCTCCGTAGACTCAGGAGACGGGGCTGCGAGGACTCAGGAGACAGGAAGGGATGGCTCGGCATCCAGCGCCGGGACCAGGCTTCGGTCCAGCGCCCGACAGATCACCTGCATCTGCTCCATCAGCTCGGCGAACTGGTCGGGGAAGAGGGACTGGGCCCCATCGGAGAGAGCCATCTCGGGGTTGGGGTGGACCTCCACCATCACGCCATCCGCACCGGCCGCAACGGCCGCCCGCGCCATGGGAATCACCTTGGCGCGGATCCCCGTCCCATGGCTGGGATCGGCAATGATGGGAAGGTGGGAAAGACCCTGGATGACCGGAATGGCGGTCAGGTCCAGCAGGTTTCGGGTATGGGTATCGAAGCTCCGGACCCCCCGCTCGCAGAGAATGACCTGATCATTGCCTTCGGCCAGCAGATACTCGGCGGCAAGGAGAAGCTCCTTGATGGTGGCCGACATCCCCCGCTTCAGGAGAACCGGCTTGCCCGCTCTACCCGCCCGGCGGAGAAGGGTGTAGTTCTGCATATTGCGCGCGCCGATCTGGATGATGTCGGCGTACTCCGCCACCAGGTCCACACCCTCGGCGTCCAGCGCCTCCGTCACCACCGCCAAGCCCGACGCCTCCCGAGCCTCGGCCAGCAGCTCGAGTCCCTTGATCCCGAGCCCCTGGAAGGAGTAGGGCGACGTGCGCGGCTTGAAAGCTCCCCCTCGAAGGACCGTGGCGCCCATGTCCCGGAGCGTCCGGGCAATTCCCACGATCTGGTCCCGGCTCTCCACCGCGCACGGTCCCGCCATCACCACAATTTCCGGACCACCGATCCGCGTGCCGTTGGCCAGGGTCACCACCGTGTCTTCCGGCTTCCACTCCCGGGAGACCTGCTTGTACGGCCGGCTGACCTCGATGACCTCCAGCACCCCCTCGAGGCCCTCCAAACGGGCCGAGTCCACTCGCCCGTCGTTTCCGATGAGCCCTACCGCGGTCCGCTGACGCCCGGGAATGGGTCGGGCGTC
Organism: Gemmatimonadota bacterium; assembly: GCA_003567615.1. Classification (GTDB taxonomy): domain Bacteria; phylum Gemmatimonadota; class Gemmatimonadetes; order Longimicrobiales; family Gaopeijiaceae; genus PWLA01. The sequence goes on from PWZC01000470.1 coordinate 13,286, forward strand.
GTACCCCATGGACCGGATCGTATCCACGACCCGATCGATGGAAGATTGCGCGGCGTTCTGCTTCATCACCACCAGCATGGTTTACTCTCTGGAAGGGGGAAGTACATGTATGTGGAGGGCCGGGACATTCGAACCCTCGGGAGAATCGGGGGTTCCGCCGGAGTGCCACTGGATCTGCAGGCCGTCCCGGCCCACAAGGACCTCACCGGCGAACCCCAGGGACCGCACCAGCCCCGGAAGTCCGGTCCGATCCACCTGCGGATAGAGGTGGGTGAGCACCAAAAGCTGTGGATCCGCTGCACAGGCGATCTCGGCGACGCTGACCGGATCCAGGTGGGCGCCGGGAAAGTCCTGGGAGGGGAAGGCGCACTCTGCCACCAAGAGATCCGATCCCGCCATGAAGGCCCCCAACTCCGGCGCCGGCCCCGTATCTCCCGTGTATCCCAGCCTTCCCGATCCGGTCTCGATCCGGTACGCCACCGACTCATCCGTGTGGGGTGTGGGATGGGTGTGAAGGGAGAATCGTCGGCCCGCGTCTTCCCAGCGCCCACGATCGGGGAGTTCCCTCACCAGGAGCGGGAACCCCGGGTCCAGTACGTATTCCCCGTAGGCCCGAGCCAGTCCTTCCAAACGATCGCTCACCCCCTTCGGCCCCAGCACCGTGAGGGGCAGCTCCCGACCACCCTCGATCCCGTACCGGAGCGCCCAGAGCAGAGCGGGGAGATCCCCGAAATGATCGGTATGGTAGTGGGAGATGGCGACATGGGTGAGGGCCGACCAGTCCAGTCCCCAGCGCTGGAACCCGTGGAGCACGCCGCTGCCGCAATCCAGCAGAAGGCTGAAACCATCGCCTTCCACCAGGTGACCGGCAGAGCGGTGATCGTCGTCGGGGAGGAGGGTTCCAGCGCCCAGGACGGTCACCCGCACGATGGCCTTCCGAGGCTGGACCGGAAGCCGCACATCGCATCACGCACTGTCTCGGAGGCCCTTCTCAAACCACCGCCCCCGCCGCTTCCAGCGCTTCTTCAAGACGTACGCCCACGATTGAGCTGACTCCCGGTTCCTCCATGGTCACTCCGTAGATCCAATCCGCCGCCTCGATGGTCCGGGGATTGTGCGTGATGACGATGAACTGCGTCTGGGCCTTGAAGTCCTGGAGGAGGCGGATGAACCGGCCGATGTTGGACTCATCCAGTGGCGCGTCCACCTCGTCCAGCACGCAGAAGGGCGACGGCTTGACCAGATAGATCCCGAAGAGGAGGGAGAGGGCCGTGAGCGCCCGCTCTCCTCCGGACAGGAGGTCGATTCGCTGAGTCCGCTTTCCACGGGGCGAGGCATGGATCTCGATGACGGACTCGAGCGGATCCTGGGGATCTTCCAACCAGAGGTCGCACTCCCCACCCTGGAAGAGCCGGAGGAAGGTGCTGCGGAAGTTGTCGCGGATCGCTTCGAAGGTCTCCTGGAAGAGCCGCGTCGCCGTGGCGTTGATCTCGCGGATGGCGCTGCGGAGGTCATTCCTGGCATCCACCAGATCGTCCCGCTGCTCCCTCAGGAAGTCGAGTCGCGCCGACTCCTCCTCGTGCTCCTCCACGGCGAGCATGTTCACGGGGCCCATCTTTCCCAGGCGCTCCACAACCTCCGCCAACTCTTCGCGGAGGTCGGCGGTCTCGCCGTCCAGGACGTGGGCATCCCGGGTGAGCTGCTCCAGGGACCGCCCCCATTCCCCCTCCAGCCGATCCTGAACCCGCCCGATGCGTCCCTCCAACTCCCGGCTCTCCAACTCCAGGCGATGGCGGACATCTGCCGCCTGCCGCTCGCTGGACCGGGCTTCCCGGCTCCGGGCCTCAGCCGCCTCCACCTCCTCCTGGATGGCGCGCAGGACCTCCTCCTGCTGCCGGAGCTCCTCGGTCGCCTCGTCCCGGAGGGAGAAGAGCCTCTGGATCTCCACCTCACCCTGGGAGCGGGTTGCAGCGGCTTCGGCCACCCCCTTCTGAAGACCTTCCTCTTCGCCGTCCAGGGCCTTGAGCCGCCGCCGATTCCGCTCGGCCAGACGATTCAACTCCCCGAGGCGCTCACGAAGGCGCTCGACGTCTCCTTCCGCTCGGGCCTCCCTCACGGTCAGCTCCGAAACCTGGGTTCGGATAGATTCCCACTCCTCCTGCCCCTCTTCCAGGCGTTGCCGAGCCTCGTCCCGACTTCGAGCGAGATCGCTCTCGCCTGCAGCCAGCTCCTTCAATTCCGCACGGGCGGTGGCGGCTCGCTCATCGGTTCGCTCCATGGCCGCCGCCGTAGCCTGGATCTGACGCTGGATCTCTTCCTGAGCCCTTTCCCGTCGTGCCCGATCCGCCGATTGCTCCCTGGCCTCCGCCTCGGCCTCCCGGAGTCGATCCTGGGAAGCCCGCGCTCCCCGGCGAGCCTCGTGGAGGGCCGCTTCGGCTTCCTGGACCAGGGAATGGACGGCCTCACGCCGTTCTCGGGTCCGGTCGGCTTCTTCCCGGGCCAGCGCCGCGTCCCGCCGGAGCTGCTCCAATTCGCCGCGGCGCTCCAGGAGACCCGTCGCCCCCAGTGGGTTTCCCACCCGCAGGAGTCCAGGGCGACTGCGCACCAGGCCCGCGGCAGTGACGGCCTCCTCGGCAGTGGGCAGGGTGAGGACGTCTCCGCTCTCTCCGCTGAAGTCCACACGGTCCAGGAGAGCCCGGACCCAGGGAGCCCCGGCCTCCTTCACGTCCAGTCGATCCAGCAGCGGCCCCTCTCCGGACTCGTCCGTCACGCGGTCCAGGGGGAGGATGACGAGCCCGCCCCCCTTGCGCCACTCCCGCTGGAACCATTCGACCAGACGGCGGGCTGCAGACTCATCCTCCACCACCACGCCCCGGCTGAGGACCCCGAGATAGGCCTCGACGGCAGCCATGACCTGCGGAGGCGCGGACAGATAGTCGGCCAGAACGCCGAGGACGCCAGGCGGAGGAGCGGCCAGAAGGGATTTCAGAACCGGATCCATACCCTCCCGGTCCCGCTCCATCCGTTCGAGGGCACGGAGACGAGTCTCCAGGGCTGCGGCCTGATCCTCGGCCTCCATTTCGACTCGACGGACCCCCTCCGCCTCCATCCGGACACGGTCCACCTCCCGACTGGCCACATCCACCGACTTCCGGGCCTCGTCGACGCCGGTTGAGAGTTGGGCGATGAGGTCCGTAAAGAGGTCGCCCTGCGCCGCCAGCTCCTCCAGAGCGAGCCTGGCCCGTTCGCGCTCCTCTTCCAGGTGATCCCGACGCAGCTCCAGGTCACGGGCCTGGTCACCGGCGGCATCGATGTCTCCACGGAGCTGCGCCGTTCGCCGGGCCAGCTCCCGCTCCCGCTGCTCCATGGACTCAAAAGCTCCTCGAGCCGAGGCGAGACGCGTCCTCACCTCCTGCGAAGCGGCCCGGCGGAGCCGGAGCTCGTCCCGGAGCGTGTCCAGGGCCTTGCTTCGCTCCACTTCGCCCGACCGGACCTCCTGGACCTCGGCTTCGGCGCGCTCCAGGGTGTGACTCGATTCCTGTCGCTCCACGGAAATCCGCTCCAGCCTCCGGCGGGCGTTCTCTTCCCGCTCCCGAGCCACGGCGACCTCCCGCTCCAGCCGGACAATGTCGGTCCGGAGGCCTTCCGTCCGCCCCGCCACGTCCGTCCGCGCCCGCTCCGCCTCCACCCGGGTCGCACGAAGCGATTCCAGGCGGGCCTCCCATTCGGCAACCCGGGCCTGGAGGAGTTCCGGGTCATCGGCGGATGTGAGGGCTCGACCGATCTCGGACCGGCGACCCTCGAGTGCCTCCAACTCCCGGCCGATCAGGGTGACATCCAGATCCAATCGCCGCCTGCGGAGTTCGGTGTACCGCTGAGCTCGACCCTTCTGCCGAGCCAGGGAGCGGACCTTGCTCTCCACCTCGCCGATCAGATCTTCAAGTCGCTGCAGGTCGGCTTCGGCCCGTTCCAGTCGGCGGGACGCGGCGCGACGCCGGTCCTTGTACTTGCCGATTCCCGCCGCCTCTTCGAAGAGACCCCGACGCTCTTCGGCCCGATCCGACAGAATCGCGTCGATCATGCGATTCTCGATGACCGCATAGGCGTTCGCCCCGAGTCCGGTGTCCCGGCAGAGCTCCTGGATGTCCTTCAGTCGGCAGCTCGAGCGGTTCAGCCGGTACTCCGAGCCACCGTCCCGGAAGACCGTCCGGGCGATCTCCACCTCCTCGAAGGGAACCGGGAGCGCCCCACCGGCGTTGGACAACTCCATGGTGACGGAGCCGCGATGCACCGGTCGGCGGCCCACAGTCCCCTGGAAGATGGCTTCCTCCATCCGGGCCCCCCGGATGGCTGTGGGGCGCTGCTCCCCCAGGACCCAGCGGATGGCATCCGAAATGTTGGACTTGCCGCACCCATTGGGGCCGACCACGGCTGTGATCCCTTCGTGGAAGGTGATCTCCGTCCGATCAGCGAAGGATTTGAAGCCTTGTAGGCGAAGCGCAGTGAGCTTCATGGGCTCCGGAGGAGGTCATCCGGGCCCAGGACGGCGGCTTCCACCACGGGGGTGATCCCGGGGATCTCCAGGATACCGAGAAGGGCTCCCACCACGATGCCCAGGGCGACCAGGATCAGGATGACGAGGAACCAGAAGAGGGTCCGTGATCCGGGCGTGCCGGTGGCCGTACCGGACGAGGCGGGACGGGACTCGTCCGGTCGTGCCGCCGGTACCGACTGCCCTCCCTCGGAAGGCACCGCGGCGGGGGCCGACGCCCCCACGGGAGGGGCAGGGTCCTCGGCGGGTCGGGGGGCGGGGTCGACGACAGCGGGAGATTCAGGATCCCGGGAGACACCGGGGCCGGCCGGACCGGCCACCCCTTCCGGATCCACGGGCGGGACGGCCCCGGGAGCCGCCTCCGTGGAGGGGCCGTCAACCCTCGCTCGCTCCGGATGGAGAACGAATCCACCCTGGCCCTGGTCGACCCCGGCGGAGAGGGCGCTCTTCAACCGGATGGTCCGGTCCGCCTCACCCGCCAACCCATCCGTTCCCGGGGCTCCCGCAGGGAGGTAGAGCAGCACCAGGAGTCCTGAATCACGACACTGGGAAAGTACGGCTCCCCATCTCGGATGACGGAGTACCGAAGGGGGATCGGCCACCACCGTTCCTGCCGACGCGAAGAGGAAGCCGCCTTCCTGCTCCCGGGAAATCCGCTCCGGCGACACTCCGAAGAGGACAGCATCGGTCACCCCTTCCCCGTTGGATCCCCCCACCATGTCGTGGAGAGTCGGGTCAGCCACGTCGGCGTCCATCAGAAGCACCCGCCGCCCCAGCTCTCCCAGACCACGGGCGAGTCCGGTAGCGGCGCGCGGCGCCCACCCATTTTCCCGAGTGGCGGGGTCGGCCAGGACCACAACGACCTGGACCCGGGGATCCGTCAGTTCGTGGAGGGGATCCGGGAGAACCGGAGAGTCCGGATCGAACGAGAGGACGAGAGCAGATTCGGAGGCCATGGGATCACCGGAAAGGGGGGTTCCCTGAAACCCCGGTAGCACCCCGGGGCCCTGGTTTTGGCGAAGGTAACTCCAGCGTCGACCGCGGGGCAATCAGAACGAGCGTCCCGCCGAAATCAGGCGTCGAACGTGTGCGTCGGCGCATCTCCCCAGAGGCTCTCGAGTTGATAGAACTCCCGAGCCGTGGTGTGGAAGACATGAACCACCACGTCGAAGTAGTCGATGAGGACCCAGCGTCCTTCCTCGAGCCCTTCCACATGACTCGGTCGGACCCCCACCTTCTTCAGTTCATCGATGATGTGCTCAGCGATGGCCTGAACCTGGGTGTCCGACCGCCCGGTGGCCAGCAGGAAGAATTCCGTAGCGGATGAGATCTTCCGGAGATCCATGGCCAGGACCTCCTCCGCCTTTCGCTCCAGGGCCAACTCCGCCGCCCGAGCCAGGTGTGTCGGGGAGCCGTCCCAGGCGGGGACGGCGGAGCTGTCCGGGATCAGCCTTCCTCCCGGGTGATCCGGACCTCGACCTCCACCTCGACCTCCGAGTGGAGTCGGATGGGAATCTGGTAGACCCCGACCTCCTTGAGAGGCTCGTCGAGAACGACCTGGCGGCGCTCGACCTCGAAGTCGAGATCGAGTTCATTCAGCCGTTCCGCCACATCCTGGGCCGCGATGCTCCCGAACAGACGCCCTTCCTCCGACGCCAACGCCTCAAAGACGAGAGAGACTTCGTCGATCTGGGAAGCGCGGCGTCGAGCCTCCAACATATCCCGCTTGGATCGCTCCTCGGTCTGGCGCTTCTCCTCCTCGATCCGGCGAAGATTGCCGGCCGAAGCCTCGTAGGCGAGACCCTGGGGCAGAAGGAAGTTCCGGGCGTACCCGGGCTTGACGGTGACCACATCTCCGGGCTGGCCCAGGTTCTCCACGGTTTCCTTCAAAATCAACTTCATTGTCGCGCTCCTTGAAAATCTATCCGGACCCGGCTGACTCGTCCGCTGCCCCGCGGGCTCGCAGATCGAACCACGAGTCGCCCACACCGATGACCATTGCCCCGAGCGCCAGGACCGGCGGAACCAGCACCGCAGTCACTGCCAGCAGAAGCACAGCCGGTAACGAAAATCCGCCCGAGAGAGCCAGCACCACCGCGGCCCCCCGAAAGGCGTACAGTCCACCCATGAACACCACCAGATTCGATCCGAATCTGCCCCACCCGTCGTCCCAACCGAAGGCGAGGATCAACCCCAGCCCCACAATGAGAAGCCAAATCAGGGGATCTGGGAAACGAAACCCGGCCAGCGGCCCGAGTCCCGCGTCCGATCCGACCGAGGCACGAACATAGAGCCACCAAGCCGTCCCCAGAGCCGCCAGCGTAGCCAATCCCAAGAGCGCAGGGAAGACCTGAGCCTGGATTTCCGCCGTCCGCCCCAGCGCTTCCGCAAGCGGGCCCACAAACTCCCCATCCCCATCGCTGGAGAAGCTGCTGAGCAGTGATCCCGCCGCCTCCGCGCCACTCTCGAGGCGAGCATTGACCAGGGCCTGGATCCGGCTCGCGCCACCGAAGCCCACCAGGATCAGCACCGCCGAGGCGAATGCACCGGTCAGGGCAAGGAGGCCGCGCTCCAACATGGACCGTTCAGGCCATCCCCAAGTCAGAGCCAGAAACCAGCCCCCGGCCAGGATCGCCCACCCCCGCTCCGCAAACCAGAGACCCTCGGCGGAAGGCCCTGGGAGTGGGAAGAGGAGGATGAGCAGGGCCACGCCCAGGATCAGGCTCCGAAGCCTTCCGCCCGGGACCACCAACGCCAGGAGGATGAACGGGACGCCGACCAGAATCAGCGGGTGCCCGATCCCCAGGGTGAGAACCACCAGGAAGAGCCCCAGGGGACGGAGCCATCGCCGCTCCGGGCCCCTCACCTCCTCCATCTGCACACCCTACCGTTCGTGATCCTGCACGTAGGGAAGGAGGGCCAGGAATCGGGCCCGCTTCACCGCCGTTCCCAGACCGCGCTGGAACCGCGCGGTGACCTTCGTGGTGCGCTTCGGGAGAATCTTCCCCTGCTCCGTCACAAAACGGGAGAGTGTGGCCACATCCTTGTAGTTGAGCAGCTCGATCCGGGGCCCCTCCACCCGACGACGCCGGCCTCGGCCTCCGGAAAACTCCGGTGGCGAGGTCCCGTCGTCCTCGAAGTCGTCATCGTCGTCTTCGTCGTCATCATCGTCGTCGTCGTCGTCCTCGGAGGACGACTCGGGCTCCTCGGCGAAGATGGACATCCCGGTGGTGGGCTCACCCTCGTTGATCACCACCAGGTGCCGCATCAACTCCTCATCGAGCTTGAGGATGCGCTCGAACTCCGGCAGGACCGAAGGCTCGGTGGCCAAGTGGGCCACCACGTAGTATCCCTGGTTCTGGTCGTCGATCTCATAGGCCAGGGTTCTGACTCCCCACTGATCCACCTCGACGACCTCCGACCCCTCCGGTCCGGTGAGCAGGCCGTGGAAGCGTTCGAGTTTGGCGTTGACCGCCTCTTCATCGAGCGCCGGGTGGAAGATGTATACGACTTCGTAATTTCTCATGTGACTGTCGAATCCCGTGGTCCGCTGAATTGAACGGGCCCCGCCGCAGGGCGGAGCGGGTGAAGCTGTGAAAGATAGAAGCGCAGACCCGACACTTCAACCGTTGGGAGAGCGGGACACCCCTCCTCCCATGCTCCCCCACGGAAGTTGTGAGTTCTCTTCGGGGCTGGTTTCCGTCCTCGTCGAGGGTGTTTTCAGACGTTGAATCGGAAGAGCATGATGTCCCCGTCCCGCACCGGGTACTCCTTCCCCTCGGACCGGATCCGGCCTTCCTCGCGCGCCGCCTTGAGGGATCCGAGGCCCTGGAACTCTTCGAATCCGATGGTTTCGGCCCGAATGAATCCCTTTTCGAAGTCCGAGTGGATGGTACCCGCCGCCTCAGGAGCCAGAGCGCCCTCTCGAACCGTCCAGGCCCGGGTTTCCTTCTCTCCGGCAGTGAAGAAGGTCAGCAGTCCGAGAAGACGATAGGTGGCTCGAATCAAGCGATGGAGACCGGGCTCGGCAATACCGAGATCGGCCAGGAATTCGGTTCGGTCCGCAGGCTCGAGCTCGGCCAGCTCCGCCTCTATGGCCGAGCAAAGGGTCACCATGTGGGCATCGGGCTCCTCAGTGGCCAGGGCTTTGCTGACCTTCCGGGTCCACGCGTTCTCCCCGGCGGGGAGATCCGACTCGGCCACATTCCCCAGGTAGAGCACCGGCTTGGCTGTGAGCAACTGGAATCCGCGCAGGATCTTCCGCTCCTGATCGGTCAGATCGAGAGCGCGAACCGGCTCCCCGGAGCCCAACTGCTCCTGCAACCGCTCCAGGAGGGCATGCTCCTCCTGAGCTTCCCTCTCACCGGATCTGGCTCGCCGCACCGTCTTTTCCATCCGTGTCTCCACGGTATCCAGATCCGCCAGGGCCAACTCGGCGTTCACCACCTCCCGGTCCCGGAGTGGATCGACCTCACCCAGAACATGGGTGACGTCGGGGTCCTCGAAACACCGTAGGACATGGACGATGGCATCCACCTCACGGATGTTGCCCAGAAACTTGTTTCCCA